>JAKLFG010000025.1 GCA_022711315.1 bacterium
CCGGACCGCGGCGCAGAAATCGTCGGCGGAGGGGTGGGTGAAGAAAGAGAGCGTCGCGAGCGTCGCGAGGAAGAGGACCGATAGGGCGACGATCGCTATGGTCGCGAGGCGCGGCGAAGGCATGAAAGACCCCCGTGTGTTCGCGCCGATGGTATGCCGAAACGACTGCTCCGTCAAGTGATTTGCCTTTTGTTCTTGGATGTGTTACTCTCCCCTATCACGGAAGGGAGGTCCGAAGGTCATGACAAAGAAGAAACATCACGAACAGTGCGCGGCGGCGACCGATGTCCGGACGGGCCGCGATGTGGCGTCGCTCAAGCAGGCGATACTAGACAATCTCGCCTGCCATCAGGCGAAATTCCCCAGGATGGCGACGCGCAACGACTGGTATCTGGCGCTCGCCTACACGGTCCGCGACCGGTTGCTCTCGTGCTGGACATCGGCGGCGGAGACCTATTACAAACAGGAGAGCCGCACCGTCTGTTACCTGTCGGCCGAATTCCTGCTCGGGCCCCATCTGGGTAACAACATCATCAACCTCGGACTCTGGGATGAGGTGAGGGCGGCGGTCGCGGAGTTGGGGCAGGATCTCGAAACGCTCCTTGAGCAGGAGGAGGAGCCGGGGCTCGGCAACGGCGGGCTCGGGCGGTTGGCGGCCTGTTACATGGATTCGCTGGCCACGCTCAATATCCCGGCCATCGGTTACGGCATCCGCTACGAATTCGGCATCTTTGATCAGGAAATACGGAACGGTTGGCAGGCCGAGGTGACCGACAAGTGGCTCCGGTACGGCAACCCGTGGGAGATCGCGCGGCCCGAGATAGCGTTCGATGTCAAGTTCGGCGGACATACGGAGATGTACCGTGACGAGGCCGACGCCCTGCGGGTCCGCTGGGTGCCGAGCCATGTGGTGAAAGGGGTCGCCTACGATACGATGATACAGGGCTACCAAACGAGCACCGCCAGTCTCCTGCGCCTGTTCAAGGCCGAGGCGGTCGAGTCGTTCGATTTCAGTTCGTTCAATGTCGGCGACTACTACGGCGCGGTGAACGAAAAGGTCTCATCCGAGAATCTCACCAAGGTGCTCTACCCGAACGATGAGCCGCTGGCGGGCAAGCAACTCCGGCTTAAACAGCAGTATCTTTTCGTCTCCTGCGCCCTGCAGGACATGATCCGTATCTATCTCCAGCGCGAAAGGACGCTCGATCGCTTCCACGAGAAATACGCGATACAACTGAATGATACCCATCCCTCCATCGGGGTCGCCGAGTTGATGCGTCTTCTGGTGGACGAGTATTGGTATCCGTGGGAAGAGGCATGGGAGATAACGCGCAACACCTTCTGCTATACCAACCACACCCTGCTTCCCGAGGCGCTGGAGAAATGGCCGGTACCGCTATTCCGCGATCTCCTGCCGCGTCACTTGGAGATCATCTACGAGATAAACGCCCGCTTCCTCGCCGAAATGCGCGAGAAATACCCGAACGACGACGAGATGTTGCGGCGGCTGTCGCTCATTGACGAAACGGGCGACCGGTATGTTCGGATGGCGAACCTCGCCTGTGTCGGGTCGCAGGCCATCAACGGCGTGGCGGCGCTCCACAGCGAACTGCTGAAGCGTGATGTGCTGTACGACTTCAACCGCATCATGCCCGAAAAGTTCTCGAACAAGACCAACGGCGTGACGCCGCGCCGGTTCGTGGTGCTCGCCAACCCCGGTCTCGCGAAACTCATCAGTGGCAGGATAGGGGAGGGGTGGATACGCGATCTTTACGAATTGAAGCGGCTGGAAGAGTTCGTGGGTGACGGCGCCTTTCGGGCCGCGTGGCGCGAGGTGAAGGCGGCGAACAAACGGCGGCTCGCGATGCTCCTGCATGAACGGACCGGCGTCGAGGTGGATCCCGAGAGCCTGTTCGATGTGCAGGTCAAGCGGATCCATGAATACAAGCGCCAGCACCTGAACCTCCTGCACGCCGTGACGCTCTACAACCGCATCCGGCGCGGCGAGACGGCCGGCATGACGCCGCGCACCATCATCATCGGCGGCAAGGCGGCGCCCGGCTATTTCATGGCGAAGCGGATCGTCAAACTGGTCAATTCCATCGCCGAGACGGTCAACAACGATCCGGCGGCGAAGGGGCTGCTCACCGTGGTCTTCTTCCCCGACTTCAATGTCAAGAACGCGCAGTACATCTACCCGGCCGCCGACCTGTCGGAACAGATATCGACGGCGGGCAAGGAGGCGTCGGGGACCGGCAACATGAAGTTCTCGATGAACGGCGCGCTGACCATCGGGACGCTCGACGGCGCCAATGTCGAGATACGCGAGGAGGTGGGGGCCGAGAACTTCTTCCTGTTCGGCCTGCAGACCGAAGAGGTGCTGGAACTCAAGCGGGACGGCTACCGGCCGCAGGAGTACATCGAGAAGGATGCCGAACTGCAGGAGGCGATAGAGGCGATCGGGGCGGGGCTTTTCTCGGGCGGCGACACCGAACTCTTCCGCCCGATAGCGGATAACCTGCGCTACAGCGACCCGTATCTCCTGTGCGCCGACTACCGTTCCTATGTCGATGCGCAGGGTCAGGTGGCCGCCGCCTATCGCGACACCGGCCGCTGGACCCGCATGGCGATACTCAATGTCGCACGGATGGGGAAATTCAGTTCCGACCGCGCCATCCGCGAATACTGCGACGACATCTGGAAGGTCAAGCCGGTCCTCGTGGATTAGACTTCACCTCGGCGTTCCGACTTCGCCTTCGGCTACGCCGGACAAGTCCGCCACCCCTCTCTTGCAAGAGAGGGGGCAGGGGTGAGTTTTTCCCTTTGCTTTTTCTTTTTATTTTAGGTATCATTCCCCCGTGTTGGAACCTTAGTCACGGAGTTCGATATGAAAAAGATCGTTTTGGCCTGCATCCTTTCTCTCTTTTCCGGCCTGTATGCCCAGAATTACGATGTCGGGAACATCGCGGTCGTTCACGGCGGACCCGATGTCGCCGGCGGCCTCATCGGCGTACAGGAAAAGACGGCGGGTCTGCAGTTCTACATGACGCACGCCGACATCTACGATTTCATGGTGGTCTTCACGACCTATACGCCGCAGATGAACATGCAGCAGGGACTTGCCATCCAGTACACGGTACAGGGGATAAACCGCGAAGGAGGATGGTCACCATACGGTCCCGCCTCCGCGTGGGGAAGCGCCGGTCGGCTCATCGGCGGCACCCGGATGTGCCATATCGACCAGTATCCCGACGACCCCGATGTGCCGATATCGAACAATATACTTTCGCCCTTTGCCGGGATGTCGACGGTCGAACTCTTGGCGCACGAGTTCAGCCACTACTGGCTCATGGCGATGGATTTCAAGAAAGAGGGGATGACCGAGAACCACACCGGCCTGCGCGGCTGGGAAGACGGTGCGAATCAGCACTGGAACAGTTTCGCCGGCTCGGGTCCTTCGGTCATGTACGGCAGTCATGTGGTCGACAACGGCGGCGGTTCCTTCACGCAGGTCTTTTCTCTGCCGCGCAAATACGGGCATCTCGATCAGTATGTCATGGGGCTCCGCGCCCCCGAAGAGGTCGATCCGATCATCTTCCTCTGCTCTTCGCCCGACATTGAGCAGTGCCGCGAGGGCAGCCCCGCGATCCCGGCGGCCAAGACCTCTCCCGATAAGACCGATAGCAGTATGTATGGCCACTATGTGACGATAGAGGATGTCATACGGGCCATGGGGCCGCGCATCCCGGCGGCGGCCGATGCGCCGAAGCACTGGAATGTCGCGTTCGTCATCATCAACCTGCCGGGGCAGGACCCGTTCCCGAACCAGTTGACGCGGCTTGACACGCTCCGCGTCCGTTTTCAGGAATGGTTCACTTGGGCGACCGACGGTCGCGCCACGATCTGCACCGAACTCGACGGCGACTGCGGCAATGTCGAACCGACCGACGACGATGTGGTGTCCGACGACACGGTGACCGACGATACCTTCCCGACCGATGACGAGGTCGATACGGAGATGCCCGACGACACGCTGCCGGACGATGTGCCGGTGAGCGACGATACGCAGGTGGACAACGAGTTGCCCGATACCGCGATCACCGACAACGGCGGAACGCCCGACGAGATGGTGGATGAGGGTGGGAACGACGGTGCGGTGGTCGGCGACGAGGGCGATGAAGGAGGGTGCGGTTGCTCACTGATGTTCTAGGGAGGCGACACATGAAAACATGCTTTCTGCTGGTCGTGCTGTTATCGGCGATCTCTCTCCATGCCCAGAACTACGATGTCGGGAACATTGCGGTGGTGCACGGCGATGCGAGTATCGCCAGCGGGCTCATCGGAGTGTTGGAGCAGGCGGCGGGGCAGCAGTTCTATACGGCCCACGGCGACCATTTCGATTTCCTCATCATCTACACCACCTTCACGCCGCAGATAAACATGCAGCAAGGGGTTCCCATCGTCGATGCGGCGGATGGTATCGGGCGTGAGAATATCGGGTTTCTGTACGGCCCCGCTTCGAAATGGGGAAGCGCCGGTCGGTTGAAAGGGGGCGTTCGGATGATACATGTCGACAAATACCCCGACGATCCCGACGCCAACATGGCCTTCCCTCTCGCCGGGCTCACCTCGGTCGAACTGCTCGCCCATGAGTTCAGCCACTACTGGCTTTCGGCCATGGATTTCAAGAAAGAGGGCGACACCGATCCCCACACCGGCCTGCGCGGCTGGGAGGACGGCGCCAACCAGCACTGGAACCATTACTTCTCTTCCGGTCCGTCGGTCATGTACGGCAGTCACATCGTGGACAACGGCGACGGGTCGTTCACCTTCAACCCGGCAACGCCGCGAAAATACGGTCCGCTCGACCAGTATGTCATGGGGCTCCGGACGCCCGAGGAGGTCGGCTCGCTCTTTTTCCTGTGCAGTTACGCCGATATCGCCAGTTGTCTGGAGGGGAGCCCCTCTCTGCCGACGCCGCACACGGGATCCATCGACACCGTCAGCAACATGTACAAGCACGAGGTGACGATGGACGACATCATCCGGGCGATGGGGCCGCGCGTGCCGGCGGCGGCCGATGCCCAGCACGATTTCAACGCCGCCTTCATCATCATCAACCTGCCCGGCGTCGAGCCGTTCCCCAACCAGTTGACGCGACTTGAGACGCTCCGGGTCCGCTTTCAGGAATGGTTCAGTTGGGCGACCGACGGGCGCGGGACGCTGTGTACCGAACTCGACGGCGACTGCGGTAATGTCGAGCCGACCGACGATGATACCGTGACCGACGAAAGCGTTACCGACGACATCGTGGCCGACACCGAACTGCCCGATGATGCGGTGACCGATGACGCGGCGAGCGACGACGCCGTCGCCGACAACGGGGAACAGCCCGACACCGCCGTGGCCGACGATACGCCGCCGACCGATAACGGCGAGACGCCCGACACCGCCGGCGGCGCCGACGAAGTGGTCGTCGGCGAGGAAGAGGGCGGCTGCGGCTGCTCGCTCATGTTCTGATCGTCCTTTTCAAAAAAGGGGGGGGTGATGAAGCGCTTGTTATTCTGTGCCGTTCTGTTGGGGGTGGCCTTATTGTCGGCGCAGGAGAAAAAACAGCGACTCGCGGTGCTCGAGATAGAGGACCGGACCGGCGCGCTGTCCAAGGAACTCATGGTGACCGCTTCCGATTATCTGCGGGCGCGGTTGGTCGCCGTGAACAGTTTCCTCCTCGTACCGAAGGACCATGTGATGCGTGCCGTCATCAAGGAGCAGAAGAAAGAGAGTTGGCGCGACTGTTACGACCCCGCCTGCCGGGTCGATCTTGGTCACGCGCTCGCCGCCGACACCGTGCTCGCCTCGATGGTGATGCGGCTCGGCGACGACCATGTCGTCACCGCCGAACTGGTCGACATCGCCAAAGAGGTCACCGTCAAGGGGGTATCCGTGACCTTCGACGGGAGCGAGGAGGGATTCAAAAAAGTACTTGATCGCGTTGCCGACCGTCTTGCGGGGAAAAAGCCGGAAAAGGTTCCCGCTACCCCGGCCGGCAAGGTCGACCCGACCGAAAAACTCAAAGGATCGGTCGAACTGCAGGAGAAGCCGAAGGTCGAAAGGTCGCTTGCGTCCGTCGAAAGAAAAAAGCCCGACGCGAACACCTACGATGTGCGCGGCGATGTCATCATAGACCGCGACACCGGTTATTCGTGGCAACGCGCCCATGGCGGGCCGCTCGATCTCGAGAAGGCGCGCTCTTTCTGCGATGATCTCGTGCTCGGGGGATTCACCGACTGGCGCGTCCCGACCATATCGGAACTCCGGACGCTCATCATCGGCTGTCCCAACACCGCTCCCGACGGGCTCTGCCCGGTGGATGACGCCTGCGCCGGGACCGAGGAATGTCGCGAGAAACTGAAGGATAAGGACTGCGCGTGCAAGGCGCACAAAGGGCCGGGGGAAAAGGGGAGTTACTGGAAGAAGGGTGTCTGGAAATATAGCGGCGGTAAATACGACCTTTTCTGGAGTCGGTCACTCATATCGGGTCCGTATGAAGAGGCGTGGGGCGTCCTTTTCAGCGAGGGCATCGTCACCACCGTCGATGTTTCCGGTCGTTACTATGTTCGTTGCGTACGATGAACGGAACCGGAGGTCACATGGCGGTATGCGCAAGATGCAAAAGGCCGTTGCCGAATGCCGCGAAGGCGTGCTATTTCTGTGGAAAACTCGCGCCCGAGGTCATCGAAACGCCTGAAAAAAAGGAGGTCCCCGCGCCCAAACGGTCGGCCGACGAGGCGATCTTCGCCACCACCACCGCATCGATGGCCCAGAAAAAAGGAGCGGGGAAGACCGCCTTTCGTATCGTACTGGTCGCCGTGGGATTGCTCGTACTCTTCCTCGTGGGAAAAGAGGTGATGATGCTTTTCGGCGGAAGCGGCGCGGAGTGCCGCCAAAAGATGGCCTACGACCCGGTCAACGGGCTTCTGTGGCATCGCGGGAATAGCTATCCGATGACCCATGATGATGCCGCGCGACATTGCGAAAAACTGCGTATCGGCGCGCGGGATGGCTGGCGCCTCCCGACCATCGCGGAACTACGCACTCTCGTGAAGGGATGCGTGGCCACCGGGCAGGCCGGTACCTGCCAGATACGCGATGCGTGTCTATCGCGTCAGTGCCGGGTCGATGAGTGCGCCGGTTGCAGTACGGGGGCCGGTCCCGGCGATGAGGGTCTGTACTGGGAAAAGGGGGTATGGGAGCGCGAGTACGGTTCGGCGCAGGGATACTATTGGTCCTCCTCTGCGGTAAAGGATAGCCCGGCCGACGAGGTGTGGGCAGTTTCTTTCGTGTCGGGGGGTATCGTGGCGAAGGAACGGGAGTCGGGTGGCGAGATCCGCTGTGTCTCGGGACCGGTGTCGTTCGCGGAGCGGCTGCGGCTGTATATACTTTTCCGGAAATAGCGTTGTGAAAGGAACATAAGGTAATAGGAGAGGTCATGGTCGTCTGTGCGAAATGTAAGAAGGTGTTGCCGGCCGGCGCAAAGGCCTGTCGGTCCTGCGGTGAACCGTACCACAGCGTCGTGAAGAACAAAGATCTGCTCAAGCCCAAGATGTCGCTGGAGGATGTGGTCCAGAAGACGAATCTGGAGGTCGCCCGCGCAAAAATGCCGGTGAAGACGATACTCCTCTTCTCTTTGCTGGCTCTTCTAGCGGTGGCGGTGATCTTCGTCGCCAAAAGCGCGCTCGTTATTTTCGACGGGAGCGGCGAGGAATACCGCGAAAAGGTATTCTACGACCCGGTATTCGGCCTCATGTGGGCGAAGGCGAAAAGCGAACCGATGCTCTATGAGGATGCGGAAAGATATTGCAAGGATCTTCGCATCGGCAAGATGAATGACTGGCGTCTCCCGACCATCACCGAACTCCGCTCGCTCGTCAAGGGGTGCCCGGCGACCGCCGTGAAAGGGAAATGCACGGTCCACGATGTTTGCTATATGCCCGAGTGCCGCAAAGAGGAATGCGCGGGATGCGAGGAGGGCAAGGGTGCCGGCGAGGAGAACCTCTACTGGCAACCGATGATATGGGAGCACACGAAGGGGTGGTCAAAAGGGTTCTACTGGTCCGCGACGGAGCGCAAGGAGATGATAGACAGCCCCGATGCGGGCAAGGACCGGATGGCGTGGACCGTTTCGTTCCTCACCGGCGGGATAGAGGGGAAGGATCTCGAGATGTGGGGGCACGCCCGCTGCGTGTCGGGTCCCGCGCCGGTCACCGATCGTTTGAAACAGTATTTCATCTTCATGAAATAACGAAAAATTCTTAGAGGTTCCTTTCTATTTCACTTTCTCAGCCCGTTGACTTTGATTTCTTGTTTTTCTTATTGCGATTCGCTACAATCAACCGTTCTTTCCAAAGTAGGGGGCATCATGCGGAAACTCATCGCGCTTTTTATGGTCATGTTCATGGCTCTGCCGCTTTTTGCCGAACGGCAGATAAAACTGGCCGTCATGGAGATAGAGGACAAGTCGGGAACGATCTCCGTCGGTATCCTTGAGAAGGCGGCCGATTTCCTCCGCGCCGAGTTTGTATCCTCCGGCAAGTTCGTCGTCATCGACAAGACCCGGCAGGCCGAGAAGATAAAGGAGATGGTCAAGGAACAGAAAAAAGAATCGTGGAAGGAATGCTACGACAAGAATTGCCGAATCGAACTGGGCCAGTCGCTGGCCGCCGACCATATTCTCTATGCGTCGATAACGCAGTTCGGCGGTTCGTACATCCTTGCGGTCGAAATGCTCGATCTCGCCAAGGAGGCCATTGTCGGCGGCGCGAAGGCCGATTTTGCGGATGATGAGGCGAGTCTGAAGAAAGCCATCCAGAGTATCGTCTTCAAAATGACCGGCAGTGCGACGAAATACAGCACATCGGGCTTCTCCTACGATCAGGGCGGAGTGAAACTTGAACTCGGCGGCGTCGAACTGGCGGCCGTTTCGACGGTCGACATGTCGGTCGTCGAATTGAGCGAGGTCGAGACCCAGACCGTCGTATCGGCGGTCTCGGCCTTTCAGGGGACCGTCGACCTTAACCAGAACGCCGAACTGCTACCGGTCTATGACGCGGCGCTCAAGGCCGACAAGACCGGCAACGACAAACCCAAAGAGGCCATCGCCGCATGGCAAAAGGTCGCCGACTTCCCCGGGGTCAACCCTTACAAGGAAAAAGCGGTCGAGCGTATCGACGAATGGAACACCTATATATGGTCGCTTGAACTGGCCGAGATGTACAAAAAAACGGTCGCCATAGACCGGATGGGGATGGTCGCCCCCGAAAAGGCGCTTGCGGCGTGGCAGAATCTCGCGGCGCAGCAGGGGTACAATCCTTACCGCGACAAGGCGGTGTTCCGTGCCGATGCTTGGCGTAACTATATCACCGCCAAGCAGCAGTACAACGAAACGATGGAAAAATTCCGCGCCCGTCACGACAAGGACCGGAAGCAGTTGGCGATGGTCCTCCCGTTGACCGATGCGGTGAACAAGGAACAAAAACAGTTGTTTGTTGAAAAGTATATGGAGCTTTACCTGCCGTACTACGGCGAGGATGATCTGTTGAGTCTCATCAAGTTCATCAAGGACGAAGCGATCGAGAAAGAGATACGCGACTACCTCTACTCGCAGAAACGGATAGAAACGCTCAAGGAACGGTGCGACAAGGAAGGCGATCCCGCCGCCTGTTATCAGTGCGGCTTTTTCTTCGAGAAAAACATTCTGAACAATGCCAACTTCGACATTGACACCACGGATATGTCGCTCAAGAAGTTCGAGGCGACCGACGGGATGGCCGACTACTACAAATTCGCCTGTGACGGAAGCATCATACCGGCCTGTCTCAAGGTGGGTCGTCACTACTACAAAACGATAGGCGACGGGCAGAAGGGCTATCCGTTCCTCCGCAAGGCCTGCGAGTACGGCATAGCCGAAGGGTGCAAGTACATCGTCGAGATGAATAAGGGGCGCGGTGAAACGGTGGATTCCTCCGTTGACATGGCGGTGTACGAAAAACTCTCCGAACAGAACCTCGTGCGGCCCTACAAATGGTATGCGGTCGGGCTCTTCGGCGGCGCGGCGGTCACCTTCGGGCTTGGCGGGTATTTCCTCTGGGCGATGTCGGACCATGCCGACAAGCAGGATGTCGCCTACGATAACTACACGGCGGCAACGACCGCAGCCGATATCCAGAAGTGGAAAGCCAAGATGACCGATGAGAAAAACGCCGCGAACCTGAACATGGGTGTCGGCATCGGGATGATGGCCGCCGGAGCGTTGCTCGCGGGGGCCGGGACCTGGCTGATACTGATACGGGAGGAGGAAAAGCCCTTTGCGTGGAACCTCGTGCCGACCTTCGGCGGGGCCTATCTTTCCTTCAACACCGAGTTTTAGGAGGGTGCCATGAGATACGCGATCGCACTGTTCGGTCTGGCCGCGCTTCTGACCGGTTGCTACGGCGACAAACCGCTCGATAACCCGCTCGACCCCGCCGGGGATTATTTCAAAAGTAGCGACTGCGGCTCGTTGCGTTGCAACGGGCACGGCGAATGTGTCGTTGAGGAAGGGTTGCTTACCTGCGAGTGCGCCACCGGGTATGTCGGAGATAGCTGTGACGATTGTGACGGCGATTATTATTTCGTGGGCGGCCTTTGCATAAAGAAACAGCCGTGTGAAGAAGATTCCTGTTCCGGTCATGGTTACTGTAACAATGATACGGGCTATATCGTCTGCACTTGCGACACGGGGTATAGCGGCGAGGTCTGTGATGACTGCGAACTGGGCTATTGGCCCTACAATGGCGAGTGCCGCAAGATAGAATCGTGTGATGATGACTCCTGTAATTCACATGGGCTGTGTGATGACACCGACGGTTTTGTTCTATGTAGTTGCGACGATGGTTATATCGGCGACTACTGCGACCAGTGCGACACGGGATACGAGAAAAGCGGTGAATTCTGCGTCGAGGATTGCGGCAATGGTTTGAAAACAATCGGCGAAGAATGTGATCTTGGAAGCGATAACGGCGACTGCTCAACCTGTACGGCGGAATGCAAGAGCAAGGATGTCAACACCTGCGGCGACGGGTTCATCTGCGGGACGGAACAATGCGACGATCATGACGACAACGGCAAGTACAATAAGTGCAAGACCGACTGTACCGGCATCGGGCCGCACTGTGGCGACGGAACGGTGGACTCCGGCGATGAGGTTTGCGAGGCAGGGCTTCCGACCGACTGTTCGGTGGCGCTCGGCACCACGGCGACCGGTACCGTACTTTGCAATGAGACCTGTTCCGGTTATGTCTGGGGGATCAACTGTACCCGCTTGTTCCCCTGTCCCGGAAAACCCACTACGGGAACCGTATGGAACAGCGTATCAGGTTACGAGCAGACATGGAGTGGTTCGGCATGGATTCCGACGGATGATGAAACGACCGAGTATAATGCGGCGGCGCATTCGACCGAGTGCCGATACGCATGCGATACGGTGAGCGGTTATGTGTGGGACGGTACGATTTTGAAATGCGCGAAATGTGGCGACGGGAACCCGGAGGGCGTTGAGGCGTGCGACTTGGGGATTGATAACGGAAATTGTTCGACCTGCACGGCGTTGTGTACGATAAAACCGGCCAATTTTTGCGGTGATGGGTTCATTTGCGATACGGAAGATTGCGATGATGGTGAAGATAACGGCGAATACGACAAGTGCGTGATCGGATGCACGGGACATGGACCTTATTGCGGCGACACGAATGTGGATACGCCGAATGAGTTGTGCGATGGGAATACGGCGCTATGCATCGATGTTTCGCCGATACTCTACACGAGCGGAAATGTGTCCTGTGCGGAATCATGTTTTGCTTGGAACAGAGCGAGTTGTGTGGGGACAGCAAGAGTCACCAAGCAGTGGGGAACATCCAACCATGACCCTGGCAAATCCGTTGTGGTGGACAAAGAAGGGAACATTTTCGTGACTGGTTACACCCAAGGCAGTCTTGACGGAAATACGAACGCGGGAGGACTAGACATCTTCCTCAGCAAATGGGGCGCTGATGGGACGAAGGCATGGACAAAACAGTGGGGGACACCTGGAGAGGAATCAGGCCAATCCGTTGCGGTGGACGGAGAAGGGAACATCTTTGTGGCCGGCTACACAATGGGTGGTCTTGACGGAAACACGAGCGCAGGGAATTACGACATCTTCCTTACCAAATGGAACGCTGATGGGACGAAGGCCTGGACAAAACAGCGGGGAACATCTGAAGTGGAAAATGGCCGATCTGTTGCGGTGGACGGAGAAGGGAACATTTTCGTGGCTGGCTACACACACGGTTCTTTCGATGGAAACACGAGCGCAGGGAGCGCCGACATCTTCCTCACCAAATGGGGCGCTGATGGGACGAGGGCATGGACAAAACAGTGGGGAACATCCAGTTATGATTATGGAAGCTCCGTTGCGGTGGACGGAGAGGGGAACATCTTTGTGACCGGTCACACGATGGAGGGGCTTGACGGAAACGCGAACGCAGGCGGACTGGATATCTTCCTTACCAAGCGAAGTGCTGATGGGACGAAGGCCTGGACAAAACAGTGGGGGACACCTGGAGAGGAATCAGGCCAATCCGTTGCGGTGGACGGAGGAGGGAACATCTTTGTGGCCGGCTACACAATGGGTGGTCTTGACGAAAACACGAACGCAGGAGGGTCCGACATCTTCCTTACCAAATGGAACGCTGATGGGACGAAGGCCTGGACAAAACAGGGGGGAACATCTGAAGAGGAAAAGGGCTACTCCGTTGCGGTGGACGGAGAGGGGAACATTTTCGTGACCGGCTACACACACGGTTCTTTCGATGGAAACACGAGCGCAGGGAATTACGACATCTTTCTCGTCAAATGGAACGCTGACGGGACAAAGGCATGGACAAAGCAGTGGGGAACACCCAGTCATGATTATGGCAACTTCGTAGCGGTGGATGGAGAAGGGAGCATTTTTGTGACCGGTGACACATACGGTGCTCTCGATGGGAACACATATGCGGGGGGAATGGATGTTTTCTTTAGTGTCATGGCGGGGGAGTAATTGAAAACAATGGTTTTTAAATACATCACTGACTTTGCCAGATTATTCAAAAGCGAAATCAATGCAAATATCAATGAGGACGAACCGGTTCTTGTTGAAGGAATCACAAAGGTGTTAGGTGGACTGAGACATAATGACGGAAAGTTAAGTGTCACAACATTTTCCGAGTTTATTCATGGCGCCACATCAACCGTTAAAGCAGATTTCCTTATCGAAAAGAGACGCGAACTGGGCGACATGATCTTTATCGTTACCTTGGCATTGAACGGCAAGCCAGAGTTCGAAAGGATAACCATCAATCAATGTAAGAAGTCTGAAAAGAGGAGGGGATTGAGTTGGAAGATTGCCAAAGAGCAACTCCTGTTGTTAGCAAAATTCCCTCCTTTTAAGGCATTGGGCAGCTTTCCCGGATCAGGGCAGCACTGCTCCTGGAAAGATTTTTCTGGATGTCTTGGTTCCTATGGTCTTTTCGATATGAAGAATTCCGAATTCCTATTTTTTAGCGCCACGAGAATTCATCAGTATTTGTGTCTTCATAAAAAGTTGTTGGGGTCAACGATGCATCCAGACGAATACTTTAAAATAACCGCAAAGAACAATCTTCCCGGAATTTCAAAAAAATGCATGAATTGTAACAGGTGGTCTTTGGCCGGGAAGTATGAGGAACTCCACACACTCTGCGAGAATGGAATTGATCTTTGCGTCGGGCGTCATGGTTGCCCCAACCAGCATTTCGCCAAAGACATTGATGACTTTTCTCACAAGTATCTGACTCTTCAAATCGGCGAGCCAACCATTGTCAATGGCCGAATATTCAATCCCGAACTTGAAGCAGTGGCAAAGAACCTCAAGGCATTGGTTATGAAGACACAAGATGCTCCTTCGCAGCCTCCGAAAAAGGAGAAAAAGAACCGCAAGGATGAGCCAGAAGATGATGGTGGGGGGTTAGGCATCATCTACACGCGAATTGACATGCATGACGATGATAGGCGCGAGGATGCAAATTTGCGAAAAGGAAGGTAAATGCAATGTCTGACTTGGGGAGACACGGGTGTTTCTTCAATGCAAAGAACTGTCCGCTATCCAAGAACCTGGGGTTGCTTGATTATCTCATGGAAAACAGCATTCGTAAATTATATCATAAAAATCAATGTCATAGGCATTGCCCACTTAAAACCGCAATACGGAAAGCCCGATATCTTGAATATGTAGGCATCGGAGACCGAACCTCCAGAAAAGGAAAGAGAAGAATCATGGGTACATGCGGGAACGCGGTTTTATTGTGGCGTACTTGAAGGGGATTTTTTTGTGCGGAAATTAACAATGGCGGCGATTTGATCTTTCCCAACAAAAACTCCGCGCATCTCTTCTTCTCGCTTCCCCCCGCCCTTTTCCTGTTCTGTTCAACTTCTTACGGTGATGCCTAGGAATTTCCTAAGGTATAGGGGCGCAGGAAGGGTGACCGCTAGCGTTACCGTGGCGAGGTTCCCAGCGAAGATTCGGCTACTATCTGTCCTGCTTTTATCGAAAAAACATTCCATACGATACCATTGCCGGAAGGCACGGTAAAACTGGAGACTAACTGCTTGTCGCTGAAAACCAGTATCCGCGCATGCGACCTGCCAAGGATGTTGGCGGAACTTTTTTCCCTGTTCGTGAAATCGTGTACGAAGAAGCGATAATGGGCCTGCTGATCCAACTTGTTGATGGTGATGGTCTCCGGTCCTTCCCCATCGGTATCGTCGCGGTCCAGCACTGCCTGATCCTCGAACTTCCGCATGTCGCGGTAGGAGATATGATAACTGCGCTCCTTCACGAGATGCATGTCCAGATCGGCCGGGTTTTTTCCCCAATCAAGAACTATTCTCAGATTATTGGGCGGCAATGTCGGTGAGATGGAATATCTGTGCAGGAACACCCCGCCCGCAAGGACTTTGACCGGTATCTCTGAAGTAATGTATCCTTTCTTCGCAAAGGTTCCGGTATAGGTCTTTTCCATTTGAGAGAATCCCTCCGCGAAGGGAAGGGAGACCTTGCCCGACATGTCAGTGACGCCACTTTCGCCGTTTATCTTGAACCGGGCGCCAGCTATCGGTTTACCGTCAAGCGCGTCGTAAAAGAAAAGCGAAAGTTCCTCATCCATTTCATCAAAGGATGCGCTGGCTTTCTGCCGGATATCTTGTGAAAAGAGGATCGTTGATCCCAAGGAAACGAACACGACCATAAGCACTAAAAAATGCGTCCTCATGCCGAACCTCCCATGGTGGATCAAGCTTTGTTAGAAATACGGTAGCAAAAAAGAGGAGGCATGCAAGGAAAATCTGCAAGCAGGGTCAGTCCTCCATTTTGCGGATCGGCTGACATCATCATTTCATTCATCATTGACCATTGATTGGGAAAGTTGATCTGTCGATAGTCGCCAGCCATTCGGCAAGTTCGATGTTTCAACGAAAAATTGGCGCTCTTCGTTTTCATTGCTATAGTGGCATCCGACTGGAACCGATAGCCGGGGAGGGAGACGCATGAAAGATATTACGAAGATCAAGCAGACGGTTTTTGAAAAGGTCAAGAGGGTCAACGAGTACGGCCAAGAATACTGGTCGGCGCGTGATCTGGCGCGCATTCTTGACTATTCCGAGTATCGCTTTTTTCTGCCGGTCGTCGAAAAGGCGAAAGAAGCCTGCAAGAACAGCGGCTTCAAAGTCGCCGACCATTTCGAGGATATGCACGAAATGGTCCCCATCGGTTCCGGCGCCGAACGGGCCGTGCCGTCAATAGCATTGTCTCGCTATGCCTGCTACCTTATCGTTCAGAACGCCGATCCGTCGAAAGAGATCGTCGCGTTAGGCCAAACCTACTTCGCCTACCAGACCAGAAAGCAGGAGATACAGGAACAGAAACGGTACGAAGAACTTGCCACCGAAGATGAAAAGCGGCTGTTTCTGCGCCGCGAGATGCGGGAACACAACAAGCAACTGGTCGAAGCGGCGAAGAACGCGGGTGTTGTCGATCCGCTCGACTACGCGATCTTTCAAAATCACGGATACATGGGTCTGTACGGCGGCATGACGGCGAAAGATATCCAGAAACGGAAAAAGTTGAGGAAGAAAGACAACATCCTCGACCACATGGGAAGCACCGAACTGGCCGCCAATCTCTTTCGTGCGACGCAGGCGGAAGAAAAACTGAAGCGGGACAACATCAAGGGGAAAGAGAACGCGAACAAGACTCACTTCGAGGTGGGCAGAAAGGTTCGGAAGACCATAGAAGAATTGGGTGGCACCATGCCGGAAGAACTGCCAACGCCGGAGAAGAGCATCAAAGAGATAGAGAAAAAGGAAAAGAAACCGAAACAACTGTCGGCGAAAAAGAAAGGTGCGAGAAAATCCGCATAACAGTCTGACGCTTTTCCGTTTTCCTCTTCCGAAAAATTGGCGCTCTCCGATTTCATTGCTATAATGGCCCCCGACTGGAAACGATAACGGAGGCATCACTCATGCGTATCAACCGGACGATCTTCAGGCAGTACGATGTGCGCGGCATCGTGGGCAAGGACCTGACCGACGATTTCGCCTACACGCTCGCCAAAGGCACTGCGAGTTATTTCAAAAAGCAGAACCCCAAACTCACCGCCGTCAGCATCGGCCACGACGCGCGGCTCTCGTCGCCCGGCTTTGCCAAGCAACTCATCCGCGGCTTCAACGAATCGGGTATCGACACGATATTCGTCGGCATGGTGCCGACGGGGCTGTCGTACTTCTCGCTCTTCAATCTGCCGGTGCAAGGCGGCGTCATGATCACCGGCTCCCACAACCCGCCCGAATACAACGGCTTCAAGATAAGTCTCGGCGACCTGCCGGTCTACGGCGACGGGATACAGGCCATCGCCGATGTCATCGAGAAGGATGACTTCATCGCGGGGGCGAAGAAGGGGGCGGCGCGCGAACACAACATCATCCCCGATTTCGAGGCGTACATTCTCAAGAACATCCACATCAAGAACCCCGGCCGGCTCAAGATAGTGGTCGACGCGGGCAACGGCGTGGGCGGCTTCGTCGCGGTGCCGATACTCAAGAAACTCGGCGTGAATGTGATATCGCTCTTCGAGACGCCCGACGGCAACTTCCCGAACCACCATCCCGATCCGACGGTGGTCGAATACATTCAGGAACTCATCAAGACGACGAAAAAGGAGCAGGCGCATGTCGGCATCGGGTTCGACGGCGACGCCGACCGCATCGGACTTATCGACTCGAAAGGGGAGGTCATCTGGGGCGACCAGATACTGACCATCTTCGCCCGGCAGATACTCAAGGAACTCCCCGGCGCCACCATCGTCGCCGAGGTGAAATGCAGCAAGACGCTCTATGACGACATCAAGGCGCGCGGCGGGAAAGGGATCATGTGGAAGGCGGGCCATTCGCTCATCAAGGCGAAGATGAAGGAGGTCGGTGCGGCGATGGGCGGCGAGATGAGCGGCCACATTTTCTTCAAACACCGTTTCTTCGGCTACGACTGCGCGATCTACAGCATGTTCCGTCTCCTCGAGATACTTTCCGAGCGCGACGATCTCGATGTGCGGCGTCTGCTCGACGGCATCCCGAAGACGGTGAGCACCCCCGAGATCCGTTTCGAGGTCGACGAGGAGAAGAAGTTCCCGGTGGTGGCGAAAACGGTCGCGCACTTCAAGAAGCAGGGCTACGATGTCAACGATATTGACGGCGCACGCATCACCTTCGCCGATGGCTGGGGGCTCCTGCGTCCCTCCAACACGCAGAATGTCATCGTGATGCGGTTCGAGGCCGAGACCGAAAAACGGCTGAAGGAGATACGGGCGCTCATCGAAGGGACGCTCAACGAATATCTGAAGTAGGGGAAGAGATATGTCCAAAACGCTGGTCATGGTACTCGCGGGCGGTCAGGGAAGCCGCCTGATGCCGCTCACCACCGAACGGGCGAAACCGGCGGTGCCGTTCGGCGGCATCTACCGCATCATCGATTTCGTCCTGTCGAACTTCGTCAACAGCGGCTATATGCAGATAAAGGTGCTGACGCAGTTCATGTCGAACTCGCTCAACCAGCACATCGCGCGTAACTGGGGGCTCTCCATGCAGTTCAACCAGTATGTCGAAACGGTCCCGGCGCAGCAGCGGACCGGCGATAACTGGTATCTCGGGAGCGCCGACGCGATATTCCAGAACCTCAACATCCTGCGCGACGAACGGCCCGAGCATGTGTTCGTCTTCAGCGGCGACCATATCTACAAGATGGATGTTTCGCAGATGTTCAACTTCCATCTGCACAAGGATGCCGACATGACGATAGCGGCGATACCGGTACCGCTCAAGGATGCTTCGCAGTTCGGCGTCATAGAGGTCGACGAGGATTGGCGCATGATAGGGTTCGAGGAGAAGCCGAAGGAACCGAAAGGTATCCCGGGACGGCCGGATCTCGCGCTGGCGAGCATGGGCAACTACATCTTCAAACGCGACATCCTTGCCCGAGCGGTCACCGAGGACGCCGAGAAAAAAGAGAGCGCCCACGATTTCGGCAAGAATGTCATCCCGGCGCTCTACCCGCACAAGAAGGTCTACATCTACGACTATCTTTCGAATAAGATACGCCTGCCCGACAGCGACCAGTACGAGAAACCTTATTGGCGCGATGTCGGCACCATCTGGAGTTACTGGGAAAGCCACATGGAACTGGTCTCGGTCAGCCCGGCGGTCAACCTTTACAACCGCAACTGGCCCATATTCGGCTTCCCCGATGTCAACATGCCGTCCGCCAAGTTCGTTTTCGCCGATCAGGCCAACCAGCGTGTCGGTCTCGCCACCGACTCGATGGTCTCGGTCGGGTGCATCATATCGGGCGGCCGGATAGACCGCACCATCCTGTCCCCGGGTGTCCGTGTCAATTCTTACGCGCTTGTCGAGAACAGCATCATCCTGAACAACACCAATATCGGTCGCTATTGCCGTATCCGCAACGCCATCATCGACAAGAATGTCACGATACCGAATGACATGGAGATCGGCTACGATCCCGAACAGGATAAGGCGCGCGGTTTCACCGTGACCGACGAAGGGCTGGTGGTCGTCCCGAAAGGGTACAAGTTCTAGGTCCCCGAAAATATTCTTGACACCGCACAGGTTCTTCTTACAATGCCCCCGCTGTCGTGAGACGGCAAAAAAAAACAGGAGGTGCATTACGCATGTCAGACGGTACCGTGAATCAAACAAACCTTAACTTCGCGGAGTTGCTCAAAGAGTTCCTCCCTAGCGAAAAACAGTTCTCCGGTGAGGAGATCGTCAGGGGTCATGTCCGGGCGATCACCCGCGACTTCCTTCTCGTGGATGTCGGCCACAAATCGGATGGCATCATCCAATCCATCGAGTTCACTCCCGAGGAACTCAAGGAGATCAAGGTCGGTGATCAGGTCGAGGTCGTTATCGACCGGGTCGAGGACGACCGCGGCAACATCGGTCTTTCCCGCCAGAAAGCGGCCATGCTCCGCATCTGGGAGACGGTCGGCCGCGCCTACGATACGGGCGAATTGGTGCGCGGCACCATCGTGTCCCGCGTCAACGGCGGTCTGCAGGTCGACATCGGCGTCAAGGCGTTCCTGCCCAACTCGCAGGTGGCGCTCCGTCCCATCAAGAATGTGGACGAACTGATCGGCCGAACCTTCGATTTCAAGGTCATCAAGTACGATCAGAAACGCGGCAACATCGTGATCAGCCGCCGCGATCTTCTGGAAAGGGAACGCGAGGATCTCAAGACCAAGACGCTCGAACGCCTGCAGGAAGGGGTGCTCGTCAAGGGGCTGGTCAAGAACATCACCTACTACGGCGTCTTCATCGATCTCGGCGGCATCGACGGCCTGCTCCATATCACCGACATGAGTTGGGGGCGCGTCAACCATCCGAGCGAGATGTTCAAGATAGGCGACGAGGTCGAGGTCAAGGTGCTCAAGTTCGACCGCGACGCGGAGCGCGTCAGTCTCGGTCTCAAGCAGATATCGGACGATCCGTGGCAGTACGCCTCGGAACGCTACAATGTCGGCAAGGTGGTCCGCGGCAAGATCGTGGCGCTGGAGGATTACGGCGCGTTCGTCGAACTGGAACGCGGCATCGAGGGGCTCATACACATCAGCGAGATGAGTTGGACCCGCCGGGTCAAGCACCCGAGCAAGATGGTCGCGATAGGCGACGATGTCGAGGTGAAGATACTCGAGATCGATGTCGACAACCGCCGCATCAGCCTCGGCATGAAGCAGACCGAGCCCAATCCGTGGGAGCAGTTGAAGGATAAGTATCCGGTCGGCACCATGGTCAAGGGCGTCATCCGCAACATCACCGATTTCGGCCTGTTCGTCGGCGTCGAGGACGGCATCGACGGGCTCGTCCGCACGAGCGACATCACTTGGGACCGGAAACTCAAGCACCCGAGCGAATACTACAAGAAGGGCGATGAGATCGAAGCGATGGTGCTCAATATCGATTCCGAGAAACAGCGTTTCAGTCTCGGTGTCAAGCAGATGAGCCACGACCCGTGGAAGATGTTCCGCGAATCGTACAAGGAGAACGACAAAATAGAGGCCGAGGTGGTCAAAACGACCGATTTCGGCATCTTCGTGAAGGTGTTCGACACGATCGAAGGGCTGGTCCACAAGACCGAGTTCGAGGACCCGAACAAGAACTTCTCCATCGGTGACAAGATAGAGGTCATCATCAAGTCCATCAGCGACACCGAACGCAAGGTCTCTCTCTCCATCAAGGCGATAAGCGAGGCCGAAAGCCGGCAGAACATGGAAGAGGCGAGGGCGAAGACCGGTGAAGTACCGGAACGGCTCGGCTCTATCGGCGACGCGTTCAAAAATCAGCAGTAATCGACCTCTCTTCCCAAAAATTTGATTTCCCCGACATCGCTTTTATAATCGCGCTGTTCCGTTCATTACGACCCCGAACTTATACAAGGAGTACGCCATGCCCGTGAACCTGAAAGGAAGAAGTTTTCTGACGCTCAAGGATTTCACCCCCGAAGAGATCCGGTACCTGCTCGATCTGTCGCACGATCTCAAGGCGAAGAAACGCGCCGGTATCAAAGGCGACCTGCTGGAGGGCAAGAACATCGTTCTGCTGTTCGAGAAGGCATCGACCCGTACCCGCTGCGCCTTCGAAGTGGCGGTGCTCGACGAAGGGGGCCATGTCACCTTCCTCGGCACGAACGACAGCCAGATGGGCAAGAAAGAATCGATAGAGGACAGCGCGAAGGTGCTCGGCCGGTTCTACGACGGCATCGAGTTTCGCGGCTTCAAGCAGGAGACGGTCGAAGCGCTCGCCAAGCATAGCGGCGTCCCGGTGTGGAACGGGCTGACCGACATCGACCATCCGACGCAGGTGCTCGCCGATCTCATGACCGTCGAGGAGCATGTCGCCAAGCCCTTGAACAAGGTGAAACTGGTCTACATGGGTGATGCCCGCAACAACATGGGCAACGCGCTCTGCATCATCTGCGCCAAGATGGGGATGCACTTCGTCGCCTGCGCCCCGCGCTCGCTGTTCCCCGAGAAGAAACTCGTGGACGAGATGAACAATGTCGCGAAGGAGACCGGCGCGAAACTGGAATTCATCGACGATCCCGCCAAGGCGGTCAAGGGGGCCGATGTCATCTATACCGATGTGTGGGTCTCGATGGGGGAGGAGCACCTGTTCGGTGAACGGATACGCCTCCTCAAACGGTATCAGGTCACCATGGACATCATGAAGAAGACCGGCAATCCCGACGCGATATTCCTCCACTGCCTGCCGTCGTTCCACGACCTCGAAACGAAGGTCGGTAAGGAGGTCTATGAAAAACACGGCGTCAAGGCGATGGAGGTGACCGACGAGGTGTTCCGCTCCCGTCACTCCAAGGTGTTCGACGAGGCCGAGAACCGGCTCCACACCATCAAGGCGGTCATGGTCGCCACCGCGGGACGATAAGCCGCCCGTTTTCTTGTTTTTTGATATTCTTTCCGCTAGTATGGTGCCCGAACTAAGGGAATCGGCGGGATACTATGGACCGAGCGCGCGCCTTATCGGTATTCTTTTCGGTCATGTTCTTCTGCGCCTCTCTCGGGGCGGTCGGCAAGGAGATCGGGCTTTCGCAACTGATGCTCGATAACTGGACCGCCACGCAGGGACTGCCGCAGAACTCGGTCTTGAC
Source organism: bacterium (assembly GCA_022711315.1). Lineage (GTDB taxonomy): Bacteria > UBP6 > UBA1177 > UBA1177 > JAKLFG01 > JAKLFG01. The sequence goes on from JAKLFG010000025.1 coordinate 22,328, forward strand.
GATGGTCCAGACCCGCAACGGGTACCTCTGGATGGGGACCGAAGAGGGGTTCGTCCGGTTCGACGGCATCTCCTTCACCGTGTTCGATAAAGGCAATCTACCGCTCGAGACCCAGCACATACTCTGGATGATAGAGGACCGGGAACTGCCGGTCCTGTGGGTGGGGACCGACGGCGGCGGGTTGGTCCGGTTCGATTACCGCACCTACGCCACGCAGGTGTTCACGGAGAAGGATGGCCTGCCGAACAACTCGGTGGTCCGCATCGTGCAGAACGCCGACGGTTCGCTCTGGGTGGCGACCCGCAAGGGACTTTTCCTCTTCAGGGACGGCAAGGTCCAGCAAACCCTGCGAAAAAAGGACGGTCTGCCGACCGACGACCTCAAGGCGATGGTGATGGACGATGAGGGGCGGCTCTGGCTCGGGGGACGCGCCGGTCGCATCGGCTGGGTGCAGGACGGCAAACCGAACATCCTCGATTCACTTGACGCCGCGGTGTCCAACCTGTTCATCGACGCGCAGGGAAAACTTTTTGTGGCGACCCAGAAGGGGCTCTTCTCGCTCGCGAAGGGCAAGGATATATTCCGTCCCGTTCAGGCGGAGCACCTGCAGAACTATGCCTCGAGCGTCGTGTTCGAGGACAGCACGGGAACGCTCTGGGTCGGGACCGAGGAGGCGGGTCTGTTCCGCATCCGCCCCGACGAGAAGCGAGGCATCACGCCGGAGGACAAGTTCTACTTCACCAATATAGCCACGGTGTTCGAGGACCGCGAGGGCTCGATATGGGTCGGGACGCGCGGCGCGGGACTGTATCGTTTCCGCGAAGGCAAGTTCATGACCATCGGCGGCCCCGGGGTGTTCCGGAGCGAGGTCATCTTCTCCATCCACGAGTCGAAAAGCGGCGGCATGTGGTTCGGCTCCTTCGGCGGTGGACTTTACCAGTATCAGAACGATCGGGTATCTTTGTTCCTGCACGAGGATGTCCTGACCGAGGAATCGACGATACTTTCGCTCATAGAAGATCGCGACGGCGTTCTGTGGGCCGGCGTGTACGGGAAAGGGCTGTTCCGGTGGGACGGCGGTCAGGGGCGTCTCTACACCCAAGAGGACGGACTTCCCAACAACAATGTATCGGCGGTCTACCGTGATTCGAAAGGGCGCATATGGGTGGGGACCAACGATACCGGCATCGCCTACTCGCAGGATGAGGGGTTCCGGCGACTTGACACCGAGGGGGAGCATTCCACAAAGATAAGCCATTTCTACGAGACGAAGGCGGGGGACATCCTCATCGCCACGCGCATGGGGCTCACCAAATGGGACGGCAACGGTTTCTCGGTGCCCTACGAGCAACTCAAGGGGATGCAGATATTCTCGATGGTCGAGGATTCGCAGCGGCACCTGTATGTGGTCACCGCCAACGGGCTGTTCATCATCACCGGTGACCGCATCAGTCAGGTAACGATGCGGACAGGGTTGCCGATAGAGAACCTCTTCGATATCCTGCTCGATGGCGACGAGAATCTCTGGATGACCTCCAACAAGGGGGTCATCTTCCTCGATCACCAGCAGGCGAAACTTTTCGGGGACGGTACGATACAGAAGGTGTCGCCGAAACTCTACGGGGTCACCGACGGGATGCTGTCGGCCGAATGCAACGGCGGGTCGCAGGGGAACACTTATCGGGATAAGAAAGGGAGACTCTGGTTCGTCACCGCGAAAGGGGTGGCGGTGCTTGATCCGAAACGGATAGCCATCAACGAGGTCGCGCCGCCGGTCGATGTCGCCGAGGTGGTCGTTGACAAGCAGGTGGTGCCTTTCTCCGACGAAGAGGGTGTCCCGGAACTCGGCCCCGGCGTCACCACCGTTGAGTTCAACTATACCGCGCTCTCCTTCTTGTTCTCCGACAAGATATCCTTCAAGTATCAACTGGCCGGCTTCGACAAGGACTGGATAGATGCGGGCACCCGCCGCACCGCCTTTTACAGCAATCTCCGGCCGGGGACCTACACCTTCCGGGTCTCCGCCGCGAACAATGACGGTGTCTGGAACAAGACCGGCGCCGAGTACCGCTTCTACCTCAAGCCCTACTTTTACCAGACCTGGTGGTTCCGCATACTGCTCATCCTCTTCGTCGCCGGCGCCGTCATCGCCTACATCCGCATGAAGGCGCGCGAGATACGGAAACGCGAGGTGGAGATGGCCCGCGTCATCGAATCGCGGACCAAGGACCTTCGCGACATCATCCTGCATGTGCAGAACATGTCGGAACGACTCACCGAGATATCCGATCTGCTTAATCGTTCGACCGCCACGACGGCGGAGCGGTCGGGCGACACCTATGCCAAGATAGACCTCGTTTCCTCCACCCTCACCGATATCACCGCGAAACTCAGCGACACGCGCAAGCAGGTCGTCTCGATGAACGAGGTGGTCACCAAGATATCGGAGAAGGCCGATGAAAGTTCCACGGTCCTCGCGCAGGCGGTCGGTGCGATGGAACTTATCGCCAGTTCTGCGGCCGAGATCCGCAACATCATAGAGGTCGTGGGCGAGATCGCGTTCAAGACCAACCTCCTGTCGCTCAACGCCGCCATCGAGGCGGCCCGCGCCGGCGAAGCGGGCAAAGGGTTCGCCGTGGTCGCCGAATCGGTCCGGGAACTGTCGAACCAGACCGCCGGGTCGCTTAACTCGATCCGGTCACTCGTGAACGACACCGGCGACAAGGTCCTGTCCGGCAAAAGCGCGGTGGATAACAGCACCCATTTCATTGGCGAGGTCATAAGCGAATTCAAGGGCATATCCGACCGGATGGGGCGCATCAACGCCATCATCGAGAAACATGTGGCCGAGGTCGGCCGCATTGATGTGTCGCTCTACGAGATCCGGCGCCTGACGCAGGACAATACCGTGCTTGTCGAAGAGGTCCACCGGGCCGCCCAGCAACTCAAGGACGAGACCGCGCGGCTGGTGCGCGAGGTGACGAAGATACAGGAGCTTTGATGAACATGATAGGTAAGCAGAGGTCTTTCATGAAACTGTTCTTTTATGCGATCGCCGCGTCGTTCTCCGTTCTGATGTTCTCCTGCGCCTCCGCGCCGAAACAGTCGGGCGATGCGGCCGGGCCGTCGGCCGGCGACTCCGGCGGGCGGCTTATCAGCGCCGATCCCGCGGCGCGCCCCGAATGGCTCTCGATCACCGGCTACGCCCGTCAGGGAGGCAAATGGTATTTCGTCGGCGAATCGTCCCGGTCGCGCTCCGACGAGGATGCCCGAGCCAAGGCGCTCCTCAACGGTCTGGCGCTCGTTTCCAGCCAATTCGGCGTGAAGGTCTCGAGTGAACTGGTCACACGGGAGCAGGACTCGAACGGCAATTATTCCTACGATATCGGCGTCAAGAACAAACTGACCGGCGCGCCGATCCGCATCAAGGACTACAAACTGGACGGCACCTATGTAGAGAAATGGGACCGCGGCGCCGTCGAGTTCGATGCCCGCGCGCTCATCGCGATACCGGACGAGGAGATAGCCCGCATCCGCAAGGAGATAGAGGCGCTCTGCGGGTGGGGCGTGCTTTCGTCGCGTCCCGACCTGCAGGAGGACATGACCCGGCTCGTCAAAGAGTTCGCGCAGACGAAGAAACTCAATCTTCAGCCGAATAGCGTAATGATATCTGATGGTTATTCTGTTCTTGCCTTGGCGGGTCAGTCACCGGATGCCGCCTTCTTCCTTGTGGTGAAGGTACCGCCGGTCACCCCCAAGAATGTCGACGGCGAATGGTATGCCGATGTCGCCGTGACGGCCGAATATATCTCGCTCACCGAGAACAAGGTCGTCTCTTCATTCAGCGCTTCGGCGCGGGGAGCCGCGTATGGCGAGGCGGCGGCGGTCAAGGACGGGTTCCTGAAGGCGTTCCAGAAGATGATGCAGTAGGAGGAGGGATCCATGAAACATCTGGTGATGATGCTCTTATGCCTGACCGGCCTGACGCTTTTCGCCGCCGGGAACGACCTCGATTTCGAACTGTACAACATCGGGGACCAACTGTACGACACCAAACAGATACGGGCGAAACCGAACCTGAAGCTCATTGCGGTCGATTTCTTTTCGATACACTGCGAGCCGTGCAAGAAGGCGCTCCCCGAATGGAGTAAGCTTTACGAAGCGTACAAGGGTAAGGGGCTCGAGATCATCGTCGTGGTCCTGCCGGTCGAGGATGATCGTGAGAAGGAACTCCAGAAGATAGAACTGTTCTTCAAGAACAACCCGATACCCTTTGCGCTCGCCTACGACAAATATAAACTGGTCGGCAAGAAATACGGCGTGGTGACGGCGCAGGGCTCGGCGCAGGTGCCGCAGGCCTTCGTCATAGACCGGGCCGGCAAACTCGTGTTCAAGTCGGAGGGGCACGACGAGGTGGTCAAAAAGATAAAGGATGTCCTCAAGTGACGGCATCTTTGAATAAATTTTGCATTTCAGGGTCGAACGGGTACCATGCGGAGGCTGTCCGCGTTGATTTGGAAACAACATCCGTGATAGGGGAGGATATTCATGCTGAACGGTAAGAAGTGGATGGGTCTTGTCGTGCTTGGTGTCGCGATGCTGTTGTTCGCGGCTCCGCTCATGGCGCAGGAAAAAAGCGCAAAGCCGCGTATCGCGGTGCTCGACATCAATCCGTCGGGCGTCCCGCAGACACTCGCGGTCTCGGTCACCGACCTGTTCTCCACGGAGATGGTGAACACCGGGATGTTCGAGGTCGTCGAGCGGATGCAGGTGGCGAAGATCCTCAACGAGATGGGGTTCCAGCAGACCGGTGTGACCGACAGCTCGGCCGCGGTCGAGGTCGGCAAGATGCTCAACACCAAACTCGTCGTCATCGGCACCATCGGCAAACTGGGCCAGAAACTGGTCCTGACCGCCAAGATCGTCGAGGTCGAGAAGGGCAAGATACTGTTCGCCGAAAAAGAGATGGCGAACGGAGAGGACGATCTGGTCGGCGCCTGTGAGGAGTTGGCCAACAAACTGGTGTTCAATATCACCGGCGTCAAGGTGAAGAATCGTAAGACCTCCCGGGTGCAGGGGACCTCCGCGGCGCCTGCCCCGCAGACCACGGCCCAGCCGGCCCCCGCGACGCAACCGGCTCCGGCGGAGACCAAGGCGGACCCGAAAAAGAAATCGGACAAGAAGCCGGTGAAGGAAAAGGACCCGGTCCGCAAGCATTCGAAAGAGGCGCTGAACGAACTCGACGATATGTGATCCTGTCGGTGTCCGCCGTACAACCCCCCAGAACCGACGAACCGGTCGCCAAGCGCTGTGTGCGGTGCGGTCGGTGTCTTGCGGCGTGTCCCTTCTATCTCGAGACGCGGCGGGAAGAGTATTCTCCCCGCGGGCGGGTCGTGCTGACCGAAAAGACAGGGATGCCCGACACGGTGAGATGTTTCGCCTGCCACAACTGCGGTACGGTGTGTCCCTACGAACTTTCGCCGCTCGATCGTCCGGGCCAGAAGGCGGGGCCGGATCTTTCCCCGATCGAGGCGACCCTCTTCGCTCTTGTCTTTTATGGTGCCGAGCCTTCGAGCGACCATGCGGCGGATCCCGGGATACGGGCGTGGATGGCGAAAAAGGGGCTCATACAGGAGGATGCGGCGCTCGCTCGGGCGAAACGCTTCCCGAACGGGGAACTCTTTCACCCGTTCCTCGTGATGCCCGGAGAGAAGGATAAAGAAGGGAGATCGACATGAAAGGACCGTTCTTGATCGCCGGATCGCTGCTCGCGCTCTCCTTCCTCCATGCCGAACCGTCGGCCCAACCGGGCCGGGCCGTGCCGATCGCCCCGCAGGCCGCGCCGCTTTCGGCCGAACCGTCGGTGCCTGCCGATCTTGATGCCCGGCTGAAGGGGGCGGGGCTCAACTGGCTGCAGGTCCGGGTCAACCAGTCGGTCGCGCGTATCATCCGCGAGAAAAAGGTGTCGCTGGAGGAAATCAACGAGTACCTGTACCTCATGGCGGTGCCCAATTTCGCCTACCGCGGCGATGCGGGCGAGGAACGGCTCGGCAACGATATGATGGGCCTCTTGGGGACGATAAAGACGGGAGAGGATGTCGAGATCATGGAAATGCAATGGTCCGAGATGGCCGGCATGGGGCTTCCGTTCCGCAAGAGGATCATCGATGCGCTCCTTTTCCCCCCCGACTATTTCAAGGACGCGATAGATCTCACCTTCTTCGTCAATATGCATGTCCTGACGGCCCGGATCGGCGCGGCGCTTTCGGTGCGGCCCGGGCTCAAGCCGCTCTATAACAGCCAGCAGAAGTTCTATCGCCTCAAAAATGAGTCGCTCCAGCTCATCTACATCGTCAACATCCCCAATGTCGCCTATGAGATGGTCTATACCGGCGAGCCGCTCGAGAATGTGATCAAGAAGTATCTGCAGGAGGTGGATCTCTTGTTCCCGCTCCTGGAACGGTACGAGAAACGCATCCTTTCCGACAAGGCGCTTTCCTACGACGGACGCTATGTGAAAGGCAAGAACATCTTTATCGACCTCTGGTTCCTTCACGAGAGGGTCAAGGGGTCCGCCGGAGAGGCGGAGGCGCTGTTGGAAAAAGCGCTGAAGCACCAACCGGTCGAGGTGAGCGGTTCTGAGAAGAAAGGGAATTCCCGATGACCCGGTGCCTCCATTGCGGCTACGAGAACAACAACCCTTCCTATTGCGCCGGGTGCGGTCGCGGCCTGACCCGATCGATCGCGGGGCCTGTGTGCTGCGGACCCGATCAGGCCGTTTCTCTGGTCGACGAGATGCGACAGGCGGTCGAACGGGTGTTCCCCTCGGAGACCTCCTCGAGCGAAGAACCGTTCATGGCCCGTCCCGCCGCCGCCGGCATCGATGTGAGTCGTATCGCGGCGGAAAGCGGCCTGTTCATCGTCGGCGAGGCGCGCTACGAGCCCCTGACCGGTAAAGAGACCGCCCGAGGGTTCTTCCTCGAAACGGCGGTCGTCATCGTCGTCTCCCTGCTCCTCGCCTTCATCTCGAAGGTCTGGGGGCACTATGGGGTCGTGGCGGCGACCAAGGTCTATCTGGTATCCTTCATGGCGCTCTCCTCCGCCACCTGGCTCCTGTTCCCGTACCTGTTCGGCTCTTCTCCGCTGGTGGCGCTCCTGTTCCGCTTTTCGCTGATACGGCAGGAACGGAAAAGCGCACAGGGAGACGCCGCGGCGACCCTCCTCCTCTGGTTCGTCTCACTCTCCTATTCGCTTATCCCGCTTCTGTTCGCCGAATACCTGTACCTCATGGTGGCGCGGGACCACTATCAGCCGCTTTCGTTCCAACTGAGCGATATCCGGTATATGAGAGCCTGTTAACGAGGAGGTTCCGGACATGAGCGACTGTATCTTCTGCCGCATAGCGCGGGGCGATATCCCGGCGAAAAAGGTCATCGAGAACGACCGGTTCGTCGTCTTTCACGACATCAGTCCGCTCTACAAGGTCCATCTGCTCATCGTTCCCAAACGACACATCGCCTCGGTCAACGAGGTCGATGCCGCCTCCGGCGATGCCCTTGCGGGGATATTCGACATCGCCCGCGAGGCGGCCGGGAAGGTCGGGGTGGCCGGGAACGGGTATCGGCTCACGGTCAACACCGGTCGCGACGCCGGGCAGGTGGTGCACCATTTCCACATGCACCTGCTCGCCGGAGAGAGCCTGCGGCCTCTCTGACGGTGCAGGGAATAAGGTCGGGACGCTCTGTGTTGTAAGTAAAGACCATGTGAGTATAGAGAGGTCGAAGATGAAGAAAGTGTTCGGTATGTTCGCGATCATCCTCTTTTCCGGTGCGCTTCTGGCGACCGGTACGATGCAGGATCTCGAAAGGGAGGTGACCCTTATCAGCGAAAAGGCGCAGAAGAGCGTCGCCTTCATCAAGGTGGTCAAGCAGGGACGCGGCGGCATGGGGATGGACCCCTTCTGGGACATGCTCCGGGATTTCGGCTTCCGCGGCCAGAACCCCCGTTTCAATCCGCAACAGGAGGGCTTGGGCAGCGGGTTCGTGATGAATGCAAAGGAAGGCCTGCTCGTTACCAATAACCATGTGATCGAAGGGGCCGACAAGATAGAGGTGACCATAAACAAAAAGACCTTCCCGGCGAAACTCGTCGGCACCGATCCGAAGACCGACATCGGTCTGTTGCGCATCGAGAAATTCGCCGCCGGCGACATCGAGTCGTTGCCGCTTGCCGATTCCGACGCGGTCAAGGTGGGCAGTTTCGCCATCGCGGTCGGGAATCCGTTCGGCCTGTCGCAGTCGGTATCGTTCGGCATCGTGTCGGCAAAGGGACGGTCGAATGTGAACATCACCGAGTACGAGGATTTCATCCAGACCGATGCCGCGATAAACCCCGGGAACTCGGGCGGGCCGCTCCTCAACATCAGGGGCGAGGTCATCGGCATGAACAGCGCGATATTCTCGAAATCGGGTGGCTACATGGGCATCGGGTTCGCGGTGCCGTCGAACATGATAAAGAACATCACCGACCAGTTGCGCGGCGGCAAAAAGATCAAACGGGCGATGATGGGGGTCAACATACAGGACCTCACCCCCGAACTCGCCAAGCATCTGGGCTTGCCGGAGAATCAGGCGGGGGTTCTGCTCTCTTCGGTCGCGAAGGGAAGCCCCGCCGAGAAGGCGGGCATGAGGAAGGGGGATGTGGTGGTGTCGTTCGACGGCAAGCCGGTCGAGTCGTCGGCGCAACTGCGCAACCTCGTCGCCTTCAGCGCCTTTGACCGCAAGATACCGGTGGTCGTCTCCCGTGACGGGAAGCAGGTCTCCCTCGCTCTCGTCCTTTCCGATAGATTCGAGTTCGAACAGGGCGGTGACGATGAGGGGCAGGCGAACGATTTCGGGTTCGGGGTCATCGAAAAGAACGGCAAGATGCTGGTCGACCGGGTCGATCCTCAGTCGATAGCGGCGATGGCGGGCTTGCGCGAGGGCGACATCATCGAAGAGGTCAACCGCAAGCCGGTCCGTAACCAGAAAGAATTCAACGCGGCCATGGGTCAGTCGAAGTCGGTACTCCTGCTCATCGATCGTAAGGGGCGACAGTTCTTTGTCGTCATAAACCGTTAATACGCCTTTCCCCTTGAAATCCTCCCGTTTTTAGAGTAACCTCCCTCCATCCGAGGTCTTTTACCGATCCTTTGGAGGGAATACCATGCGAAAGATCCTGACATGCGTCGTGTTGGCGTTGGTTTTTGTGCTCATCGGCGCGTGCGACGACGGGAAGAAGCCGGGCGACACCGGCGTGACCGGTTGCGGCAACAACAAGATAGAGTCAGGGGAACTCTGCGACGGATCGAGTCTCGCCGGGATGACCTGCGAGAAACTCGGGTTTGGCGACGGGACCCTGCGGTGCGCCCAGTCGTGCGCCGCCTTCGATACGACGCTGTGCGGCGCCTCGCTGACCTGCGGGGACAACATCAAGAACGGCGTCGATGTCTGCGACGGGAGCGATCTCGGTGGGCAGAGTTGTCAGACGCAGGGCTTCTCTGACGGGCAACTCGCCTGTCTGACCAACTGTGCCGGGTACGACACCTCGTCCTGCACCGGCCAGATAGTCTGCGGGAACAATAGCGTCGAAGGGAGCGAGGTCTGCGACGGAACGCAGTTGAACGGCGCGACCTGCGAGTCGCAGGGGTTCGGCCCCGGAACGATCGCCTGCAAAGGCGACTGCTCCGGCTACGACACGACGGGCTGTGGCGAGGAGTGTCAGCCCCAGTGCGGGACCCGGGTCTGCGGCCCCGATCCGCTCTGCAATGAATCGTGCGGTGACTGCGGCGCTTTCGAGATATGCAGCGAGGAGGGGCAGTGCGTCAAGACCTGCGACCTCGATGAGATAACGACCAACACCGTCGTCAACATCGACCTGCAGACCGCGACCGTCACCGGCCAGATATCGCTGAACGGCGCGGTGATGCCCGACAATACGCTCAACGAATACTACGATCGCGGCTATGTCCGCTTCGTCCACAAGAAAAGTGGGGATGCCCTCTCGTTCCCGGTCGGCATCACCGGCATCGCACAATTCAACGGTACGCTGTTCGCGGGTATTTACGACATATTTTATAACCCGAACGGTGCCGACTATCAGAATGTGACGCCGGCGACCAAATATGTGCTTGCCGAGGATGTCGATATCGCCGGCGCATGGCAACACAACTATAACCTGCCGACCGTCACGGTCAGCGGGACAGTCACCAAGAACGGCGCGCAGGTGCCCGACAATACGCTGAACGAGTACTACGACCGCGGCTCTGTCAGATTCACCGACAAAAAGAGCGGCGACTCTTTCTCGGTGCCGATAGGTATCACGGGCCCCGCCACTTTCCTTGCCACCCTGTTCGCCGGCGACTACCGTACCACGCTCGTGCCGAATGGCGCCGACTATCAGAATGTCCTGCCCGATCAGAGCATCATCCTCAGCGAGAACGAGACGCTGAACGCCGACCGGGTGCTTTCCTACGATGTCGGCACCGCTTCGCTTTCGGGGACCGTGACATTGAACGGCGCGCAGATGCCCGACAACATACTGAACGGGTACTACGACCGCGGCAATATCAGGTTCACCGAGATCGCCTCCGGCTCCACGCTTTCCTTCCCGATCGGCATCACCGGGCCGGCGAATTATACCGGGGAGGTGTTCAAGGGGACCTACCGCGTGCTCCTTTCGCCCAGCGGCTCCGACTATCAGGATGTCCTGCCCGACCTGATGCACGAACTGGAGCAGGGGGTCACTTTCGGCGGTGCCTCGATGCGCGATTTCAATGTGAACACCGCCGAGGTGAAGGGGGTCATCACGCTCGACGGCGGGCAAATGCCGGCGAACACGCTGAACGAATACAACGAGCGGGGATATGTGCGTTTCACCGACACCGTGAGCGGGGGGAGCATATCGTTCCCGATCGGGATAACCGGCATGGCCGAGTATGTCGGCGACCTTTACACGGGGACATACCGGGTCGCCCTGATACCTCAAGGCACCGACTATCAAAATGTCCTGCCCGACATGTCCAAGAAACTGGATGATGCGCTGTCGGTGACCGGTGATATGGTCAAACACTACCCGGTCGAAACGGTATCCTTCACCGCCACCGTGACGCTGA
>JAKLFG010000026.1 GCA_022711315.1 bacterium
GACGCGGGGATAAAAGAAGAGATAGCGGCCAACGCGCAGTATGTCGGCACGATGCTGGCGACCATCCGGACCAACATCGAGGCCTACTATGCGGAATTGGACACCACCGTTACCGTTCCTCCGTTCGAGGATTTCTGCGACGACGATGGCGACACTGTGATCAACAAGTACGACTTCACCGTGGTCTTCACCCCGGTGACCGGGGCCGATCTGGCGGCCGTGTACACCTCCGATGAGATAACGGTCGTTCTGCCGCCCTACGCCGAGACGGCTAATGCTACCGTGACCGGCGGAACGCTCGTGGTGAACGGCGTCGACCTCGGCGAGACCGCCACCGAACTGGTCACGGGCGACCTCGTCGCGGTAAAAGTCACCGCCGCGTCCGAACTGGACACGACGGCCGAAGGTGTCCTGTCGGTGACCTACGACGGGATATACCGCCCGGACCAGGAGAACAAGGGAACCTTCAGCGTGACCACCCGCGTGGAGCCCTACTTCGCCACCGACCAGACCTTGGAACAGTGGCCCGGCGTGACGGTGCAGAGCGAACCGGCGACCGTTTCGCTACCCACCGATCTGGAAAACGCCGACATCGCGATAACGGAGGGAATGCTCCTCATCAACGATACCGAGAGCGGACAGAGCGGCACCGTGAAGAACGGCGACACGGTGGCGGTCCGCCTGATGACCGGGCCGACGCACGGGGACGAGGTAACTTCCACGATAACCATCTCTCACGACACATTTACCATCGGAGAAGGCATCGTCGTCGCACAGACGAACCGGACAAAACTGTCGTGTACTGATTTGGAGGCGTTCGGTAAATCCGTTGCCGTTGACAACCATGGGAACACCTTCGTGGCGGGTTATACTTTTGTTCCTCTTGACGGTAACACCTACCTCGGCGGCGGGGACATTTTCCTGACCAAGTGGGCTCTCGACGGGACCAAGGCATGGACCAAACAGTGGGGAACGGCGAAAGGCGAAAACGGTTCCGCCGCCGCGGTTGACGACGACGGGAACATGTTCGTAACGGGGAGCACCGATGGTTCTCTCGACGGCAACACGAACCCCAGCACGGCGAACGATATCTTCCTTACGAAATGGACCCCCGACGGCATTAAGGCATGGACCAAACAGTGGGGAAGCAGCGGTCAAGACAATGGTTCTGCTCTCGCAGTCGATGGTGATGGGAACATATTTGTCGTCGGGGAAACCGCTGATGCACTTGACGGCAATACCGCAATGGGGGGATGGGATATTTTCCTGACCAAATGGAATACCGACGGTACCAAGGCTTGGACCAAACAGTCGGGAACGGCCAGCGGAAACTCCGCCGAAGGCGTTGCCATTAACAGCAACGGCGATATTTTCGTAACTGGAAATACTCAAGGCGCACTTGATGGAAATACCAGCAGTGGTGGGTACGATATTTTTCTCACCAAATGGAGCACCGACGGCACCAAATCATGGACCAAACAATGGGGAACCTCTTTTGATGATTATGGCTATTCCCTTGCCGTGGATAGCGACGGGAACATCTTCGTGGCAGGGATCACCGAAGGTGCACTTGATGGAAATATCAGCATGGGAAGTTGTGATCTTTTTCTTACCAAATGGGATGCCGATGGTACGAAGGTATGGACCAGACAGTGGGGCACCTCCGTGTGCGATGAGGGCGCTTCTGTCGCGGTGGATGGTGCGGGGAATATCTTCGTGACCGGATCCACCGAAGGTGCACTTGACGGGAACACGCCTGCCGGACACTACGATCTTTTCCTGACCAAATGGGATACCGGTGGCACCAAAGCATGGACCAAACAGTGGGGAACCCCCGGTGCCGACTCTGGCTATTCTGTTGCCGTTGACAACACAGGGGACATTTTCGTTACCGGTTTTACTTCGCAATCCCTTGACGGCAATCTTTGCGATAACGGCGGAATTTTCCTCACCAAGTTCTCGGCGGAGTAAGCGAACGCCCTACTCGAAGTCGGCGTAGATCTGGCCAAAGTTGATGCTGGCAACGGTTCGATTCCCGTACTTCTCGCGTAGCAGCACCCGCACCTTGAAAAAATCCTCGGCGTGGTTGCCGTTCTTTATCGCGGTCGATGCCTCGATGAAGGCGCACAGTTCGTCGGCCGCCTTCACCAATGACCCGTCGCGCGGGTCGAACCGGTCGTCGTTGTACTTTTTCGATATCTCGTCGGGTTTGGTCGGGGTGAACTTCCCGCCGACGAGCGCCGTGTCGGAGAACTCGTCCTCGGTGTAGCGCCGGAATTCGTCGCGCCACCCGTCGGGGAGCAGGCTGTAGACCTCGCGCTCCATCTGTTCTCTCTCGTATTCCTTGATGAGATCGGGAAGCCCTTCGACCGACCGCTTGACCGGCGATATGATGTCGCGGGTGAGCACCTCGGGCAGGTCGTGGTAGAGCCCGGTGAGGAAGTTGTTGACCGCGCGGCGGCGGCACGCGCCGATCTCGCGCGAATGGAGGTAGGCAACGAGGCCCACCAGCAGCATGTGGCCGAGCACCGATATCCGCGGCATCATGTGGAGATTCGACCAGCGGTACTGGAACCGCAGTTGCCCGCAGAGATCGAGGAAATGGCGGCTGTTGTTGTTCCCGCCGTGCTTCGCGATCTCCTCCATCCCGGCGAGGTCGCCATAGGCGGCGAGCCGTTCGTCGAGCGAGCGGCGGATGTCTTCGACATCGAAATAGCCGGTGTTGAGCCGCTCGATGAGCCCGAACTCCCAGCGGGTCGCGAAGAGATGCGCCGCGCCGAGGATGCGCCGTTCAATGGTCTCTTCCGGTTCATCGAAGTAGGCGCGGAACCGGTCGGCGGTCCCGTCGCCGAGCGGCAGGAGATATTTTTTCAACTGCTCGTAGATCCAGTCGTTGAGTTGCCGGTATTTCGCCGCATCCTCCTTGATGCGGTGGAAGACGGGCGGCTTGATGTCGGTGAGCACCACCCGCTGGAGCATCTCGAAGAGCGCCCCTTCGATGAGGAGGTCAAGGTCGACCGCGCGTCGCGCCTGTTCGAACCGGGCGAAGTGGACCGCCGCGATCATTTTGTGCGCCTGCTTGTCGAGTTCGAACAGCGCCACCGGCCGCAGGCGGTCGTTCCACCGCTGCATGTGGGCGGCGTCGAAGAGTTTCAGCAGTAGTCCCTTGGTCAGCATGGCGTCAGAGGCCGATGCCGAAATAGAAGAACATCGGCGGGAGGGCGTTGCAGTAATAGGAATAGGTGGTCTTGGTGCTTCCGGTCGAAGAGGCGCCGCCGGTGAGATCGAATGGCAGGAGTATGTCGAGGGCGATCTGCCCGTCCATTTTCGTCTTGGTGACATAGTTCGAACTGTATTCGCCCACCGCGTCCTTGTTCGCGATCGTCGTCTGGTACCAGAGGAGCGGGAAGGCGACGCCCGCTTCAAGGAAGAAAGACTCGAAATGGTACGCGAAAAAGGCGCGGGTGTAGAACCATGAGGCGCGGGTCACCGCGGTGTTGTAGGTGATATACTCATAACCGTTGTAGACTTGGGACTCATAGAGATGCGAGAAGTAACTGGTGCCGGAGAAGAAGGGGGAGATCGAACTGATGAACCCGATCTCATAGTTCTTTTTTTCGCCCCACAGGTACCGCCCGCCGATCCAGAGGGTGCTCACGCCGCCGTACACATTCCCGGGGACATCGAGGCCGAGCCGGAAGGTGAAGGCGCCGAGAAGGAAATGCTTCGATATGGCGACACGGTACACATCTATCTCGGTGCCGACCAGCGGCGTGGTGAGCCCCGCCATCAGGAAGTAATTCTGTATGTTATTGGTGGTGGTCGTGCGCTTTTCGATCTGTTCGGTGCAGTAGGCGCCGGTCGCCTCCTGCCCCGCCGGGGTCCGCTTCGCGACCTCGCCGGCGTTGGGGAACAGGTAACAGCACTGCCGTGCAAGGTCGGAGTATCCTTTTTCAAGCGCCTTCTGGTACACATCGAGCGTGCAGTAAGCGCCGCGCGCGATGGAGGAGTTTTTCGCCGCGACGGCGAAGAGCGAACGGAGCGTCTCCTGCGGCGCCTTGTCGAGCAGTATCCAGAAGAGCGTCAGGTTGCCGCGCCGGGTGTTGATGATGAGCGCGTTCTGCGAGAGCAGGTCGCGGACGCCGTCATAGTCGCCCTGCAGGGCCATGTCTATCGCCGCCTGCGGCGCCTTTACCGCGTCTATCTGAAAACTCTCCTCCACGCGGCGGACGCCGCTCTCGACGCGGAGAGCGTATCCGCTGGTCTGGTAAGGCGGCTTGCGGAAATCGACATAGTGGTCGCCGAGCGGTACCTGTTCGAAAGAGCAGGGAGATATGCAGGTCCGTTCCGCCGAGGTGTCGGGGTCGAGCACCACCTCGACGCCGGCGGGGGTGGTCTTGAAAGAGAGCGTGCCGCCGGCGCCGGTGGGCGCCGCTTGCGCGGGCATCACGATGCGGCTCGCCGCGGGGGCTTCACCGCCCAGCGTGCTGACGACGATGCGGATCGCCTCCAAAAGTCCCTTGGTGACCTTCCGGTCGAACTCGGCGGTCGCGCCGAGGATGGTCGCCTCCTTGGCGAGATCGACCAGTTCGCACGACAACTGGCATTCCTCGCCGAGACACGATATCGTGGAGCGGAGCATCGTGTCGGCCGAGAGCGCCTGCCCCAACTGTATGCGGCAGGAGTTGTCGTAACATTCCTTCCACGATTCCTGTTTCGATTCCTTGACCATTTTTTTGAGCATCTCGGCTTGTCGCGATTTGTCGATGACGACGAAGCGCCCGGTCGCGCTGAGCCGGCCCCGGAGCATCTCGGTGGCGTTGGCGAGCACCGTGGGATCGAGACTTTTCGAAGAATCCTCTATCTCGAGCACCGCGACCTTTTTGACCGCCGTTTGGGCGACGGCGGAAACAGGGAGCAGTAACGCCAGCCCGAAGAAAGCAAGGAATGCGGCCCGTGTCATCGCGTACCCCCGTTGATCGTCATCACACAGCGGCCAAGTGTAGGTCTCCCCACAAGGAAAAGCAAGATAACTCCCCGTTTTTTATTGCTTCGCGGTTCGTGTGGCATATAATGCGCCCGTTAACGGAAGGAGCGAACATGGAACCGATGACCGCGCGGCACCAGTGGATGGAACTTTCACGGAGCGCCTACGCGCACAACATCTCGTTCTTCCGTCGTCTTCTCGGCCCCCGCGCCGCGCTCGCGGTCGTCGTCAAGGCGAACGGGTACGGTCACGGTCTGCTCGAAACGGCGGGGCTCGCGCGGGAGAACGGTGTCGGGATGCTCTGCGTCCATACGCTCGACGAGGCGTTGACGCTCAGAGGCGCCGGGTTCACCGAGCCGGTCCTCCTGCTCGGTCCCGTGCCGATAGCCCGGAGCGGCGAAGCGGCGCTTTCCGGCGCGGCGCTCGTCGCCTACGACGAGGAACAGGTGGCCGCGCTCGAACGGGCGGCGGCGGCGACGGGACGGACGGTGGACATCCATCTCAAAGTGGAGACCGGCACCCACCGGCAGGGGGTCATGCCCGAACGGCTCGGCGCCCTGCTCGACCTGCTCAATCGTTCTCCGCACCTGCGTCTTGCGGCGCTCTACAGCCACTTCGCCAACATCGAGGATACGACCGACCCCGCTTACGCTCTCGGGCAGTTGCGCCGGTTCCGCGAGGCATGCGCGGCGGTGGAACAACAGGGGTTCACCGGCTTCGAGCGGCATCTCGCCTCGTCGGCCGCGGCGATACTGTTCCCCGAGACCCATTTCGACCGGGTGCGGGTCGGCATCGCGCAATACGGGCTGTGGCCATCCAAGGAGACCCGCCTGTCGTACCTCACCCGGTACGGCGCCGGCGCCGAACATCTCCTGCGTCCCGTCCTGTGCTGGAAGACGCGCATCGTGCAGATAAAGGATATCCCCTCCGGCTCGTTCATCGGGTACGGCTGTACCTACCAGACGACCCGTACGAGCCGCATCGCGATACTGCCGATCGGCTATTCCGACGGGTACGACCGGCAACTTTCCAACAGCGCCCATGTGCTGGTGAAGGGACAGCGGGCCCCGGTCCGCGGCCGCGTCGCTATGAACCTCACCGCGATAGACATCACCGATATCCCCGGCGTCGAACTCGAGGATGAGGTGGTCCTGCTCGGCCGTCAGGGAGAGCAGGAGGTGTCGGCCGACCGGCTCGCCGAGATGGCGGGCACCATCAACTACGAGATCTTGTCGCGCCTCGCGCCGCACATCCCGCGCATCGTCGTTCCGTAACCACTAAAGACAAAAAAAAGCGGGGAGCCGAAGCCCCCCGCCGAGTGTTCGGATAGGTCCGGTGTCTTAGAACACCATCGTACAGCCGCACCCCTTGTCATCCTTCGGGCCGACGATGTCGTCGGTCTGGATGAGGTCGCTGTCGTCAAGGAGGCCATCGCCGAGTTCGTCGGTCGACTCATCGGGCGTTTCGTTGTCGGTGACCACGGTATCCTTGTCGGTGGTTACCGTGTCGGTGACCACGGTATCCTTATCGGTGACCACCGTGTCGGTGACCACATCATCAGTGACCACATCGTCGGTGACCACATCGTCGGTCACGACATCATCGGTCACGATATCGTCGGTCACGACATCATCGGTCACGATATCATCGGTCATGACATCATCGGTCACGACATCATCGGTCACGATATCATCGGTCACGATATCATCGGTCACGATGGTGTCGTCGTCCGGCATTTCCACGATGCCGACCGACAGTTCGTATTCGCCGGCGCCCTCTATCGTGATGAACACGGTGCCGCTCTGCGCTGCGGTGTAGGTCAGGTACTCGACCTCGCCCGCGCCGCCGTCGTTGGCCATGGCGAGACACGGCTCGCTCGCGCCGCACGCCCCGATCAGGTTGACCGCCAGATCGGCTCCCGCGGCCGGGACCACCTGTATCTGGTACTCGACGCCCGTTTCGACCGTCATTTCATAGACGATGTCGGCGGTCGGCTGGATATCGCCGACACAGCCTTCGCCGTAGATCTCAAGCGCGTTCGGCCGTCCGGTCGTATCGCCGGTCATGGTGTAAGGCAGTGCGCCGATCGCGATGGCGTTGCCGCAGACGCCCAGCATCAGGGTGCCTTTGCAGGTGCCTTCGTCGCAGACATCGTTCTCGGTCAGTTCGTTTCCGTCCTCGCAGGAAGCGGTGTTGTTCTCAACCATACAACCTTCCACTGGGTCGCAGGAGTTGTCGGTGCATTCGTTATCATCGGCGCAGTCGAGCGGGTCGCCCGCGACGCAGAAGCCTTCCTTACAGATCTCGGTGCCGGTGCAGACATCGTTATCGCCGCAATCGTCGTCGATCAGGCACTCGATGCAGGCCGTCCCCGCGCCATTGGGGAAGAATCCGTCGCCACATTCCCACGGACAGGTGTCGGTGAGCGGGGCCCAGCCGGCGCCGTTCCATGTCTGTTCCAGTTCACCGGTGCCGCTATACATATCGATCATGATCCATACCGCGTACTCTGGCAGGGTGTTCAGGCAGGGGACGATCTGGGTGTCGGCCACGCAAAGACCGTCGCCATTATCGGTGTAGTGCGGGTTGCAGGCGCAGACGGGGTTGCCGTCGCCGTCATCGGCGCAGACATTTTTGTGCTCGTCGACGCACGGGTTGGGATCGCAGGGACCGCCGATCAGGTTGCAGAAGCCGTAGGCGTCCTCGGCGTACCCGCCGTCGCAGTCCCACTCACAGAGTTCCGGGGCTTCCCAGCCGCCACCGGTGGTGTAGTGGATGGTCACATCGATGACGACATCGGTGCTGTGAAGAGGATTGTCGTTGTTCGCGTTACACGGGACATCCATGTTGTCGATGCAGGCGCCTTCCACAAGAGCGAAGTCAAGTTGGCATTCCCAATCGCAGACCGCCGGCGTGGTCCAGCCGCCGTCGGTAGTGTAAGTAACCGTCACCTTCTTGACGATGTCTTGGCTGTTGATCGGCTTTTCGGTGTTCTCGGCGCAATCGACATCCTTCGAGTTGATGCAGAGACCGTCCTCAAGAGTGTAGTCGGTGTTACAATCCCACGGGCAGACATTCCTCTTGGGCAGGTAGGTGGTGCCGTCCCAGGTCTGATCGACCGTGCCGTCGCCCAGATACGCTCCATCGGCCACCCACGAAGCGTTCTCCGGGAGCGGCTCCGGATTGTTGCAGGCGATATTCCGTGTGTCGGGGTCGCACTGGCCGTCCTTCAGGTGGTAAGTTGCGTCGCATTCCCACACGCAGAGAGCCGGATCCTCCCAGACGCCGCCCGCGTAATGGATCGTGACATCGGTGACCACATCGTGGCTGTTGGCCGGGTTATCGTTGTTCTCGTTACATGGTACATCCTTCGCGTTGATGCAGAGGCCGCCTTCTTCGGTGTAGTCGGTATCGCATTCCCACGCGCAGTCGGCGGGTGAGGTCCAGCCCTCTTCGGTCGTGTAGATGATGGTCACCAGCACCACGATGTCGTGGCTGTTGGCCGGTTTTTCGGTGTTCGCGGCGCAATCGACCTCCTGCGAATTGATGCAGGCGTCTTCCACGAGAGCGTAGTCATCGTCGCAGGAACAGGTGTAGAACGGGTCCTCGTTGGCGTCGGTGCAGACCGACCGGTTCGGCTCGCCGCAGGGATCGTCATCGCAGGGGCTCGTTACGGTGATGTGCCCGTTCTTTTCGGGCAGGTACGGGAACCCGGCGTAGGTGCCGTTATACCCTTCGGTAGCCTCGCGGTTCGCGTTGCAGTAGGTCCAAGTGGCCCCGCTGTCGCCCGAGAAGCGGGCAATGGAATCGTAAGTGCCCGGCGCCATTCCTAAGGGGGGCATGGCCATGTACTCGTCGTTGTCGCCGATATCCGGCGAAATTTCGTTATCGGGGTTAGGTTCGATCGGCATCCATGCAACCCAAGTGGATGCGTCGGTGCCGGCATCGCCGTACCCTATCTGGCCGATAAGTTGCGGTACCGTATCGACCTCGGTGGTCTGATCGGTGAGCCCTGCCACATAGACGCGACCGTAGAAGTCGACCACGGTGCCACGGAGCCACGAGCCGTCAGTCGGGTACTGAAGGTTGCACCACCCGATGGTGAGCGTCTCAAGGCAGGCCATCTCGGTCTCGTTCCAGTGATAGCCGCCGTCGCAGGCCCAGTCGCAGGTAGCGGGAGCGGTCCAGCCGCCGACGGAGGTGTAGGTGATGGTCACCGGCACCATGACATCATGGCTGTTTTCAGGTTTTTCAGTGTTCATGGCGCAATTGACTTCTTTCGAATTGATGCAGAGACCGCCTTCGAGGGTATAGTCGGTATCGCAGGTCCACGCGCAGTCGGCGGGAAGGGTCCAGCCGCCCAGCGTCGTGAAGGTGATGGTCACATTGGCGATGGTGTCGGTGCTGTTCGCCGGATTGGCGTTGTCGGTGTCACACTGCACCTCTTTCGAGTTGATGCAGAGGCCGCCGTCGAGGGCGTAGTCGGTGTCGCAGGTCCACGCGCAGAGGGCGGGAGCGGTCCAGCCACCGGCCGAGGTGTAGGTGATGGTCACATTGGCGATGGTGTCGCTGCTGTGCGCCGGGTTGCCGTTATCGGTGTCACACGGCACTTCCTTCGAGTTGATGCAGAGGCCGCCGTCGAGGGCGTAGTCGGTGTCGCAGGTCCACGCACAGTCGGCGGGAAGGGTCCAGCCATCGGCCGTCGTGTAGGTGATCGTCACATTGGCGATCGTGTCACTGCTGTTGGCCGGGTTGGCGTTGTTGGTGTCACACTGCACCTCTTTCGAGTTGATGCAGGCGCCGCCTTCGAGGGCGTAGTCGGTGTCGCAGGTCCACGCACAGTCGGCGGGAAGAGTCCAGCCGCCGGCCGTCGTGTAGGTGATCGTCACATTGGCGATGGTGTCGCTGCTATGCGCCGGATTGCCGTTATCGGTGTCACACGGCACCTCCTTCGAGTTGATGCAGAGACCGCCTTCGAGAGTATAGTCGGTGTCACAGGTCCACGCACAGTCGGCGGGAGCGGTCCAGCCGCCCACTGTCGTGTAGGTGATGGTCACATTGGCGATGGTGTCGCTGCTGTTCGCCGGGTTATCATTGTCGGTGTCACACTGCACTTCCTTCGAGTTGATGCAGAGACCGCCTTCCAGCGCGTAATCGGTGTCGCAGGTCCACGCACAGTCGGCGGGAGCGGTCCAGCCACCGGCGGTGGTGTAGGTGATCGTCACATTCGCGATGGTGTCGCTGCTGTTGGCCGGGTTGGCGTTATCGGTGTCACACTGCACCTCTTTCGAGTTGATGCAGAGACCGCCTTCCAGCGTGTAGTCGGTGTCGCAGGTCCAGGGACAGGTGTCGGCAGCGGGATCCCATGTACTGCCATCCCAAGTCTGGGTAAGATTGCCTGAGCCGTCGTACACGCCGGTGGTGCTCCACGAGGCATTCAGCGGTAATGTGTTGGTGCAGGCAACGATCTGTGTGCCACCCGGGAACTGGTATCGGGCAATATAGCGGCTCGTCTTGTCGCCCGCCGTCACGAATGCCCCGCCGGCATAGAGGTTCGCGTCGCTTCCGTCGACCGCAAGAGCCCGTCCGTCAGCGCTCAGACCGGCGCCCAAGGACCCCCACGAGGTGCCGTCCCAGTGGGCGATACGGCTCGCCGCGACATCGCCGGTCAGAGTGGTAAAAGTACCGGCTCCGTAAAGCCCGGTGGACGAAACAGCAAGGGCATACACGATCCCGTCGGTCATGCCGCCGCCGGTGAGGGCGCTCCACCCACTACCGTCCCACAGCGCGATGCGGCTCACGGTGCTTCCCCCCGCTGTCGTGAACTGACCGCCGGCATACAGCGTAGTACCATCAACGGCCAACGCATATACGATATCGTTCATACCCGATCCGAGTGCGCTCCACGCCGACCCGCTCCAGCGGGCGATACGATTCGCCGCATTTCCACCCGCGGCGGTAAAATCACCGCCCGCGTACAAATCGGTTCCGGAAACGGCAAGCGCATAAACCGCATTGCCGGTAGTGATACCGGTACCGACCGCGCTCCAGGTCCCGCCACTTAATTGAGCTATGCGGTTGACCGTTATCGTGCTTGCACCGCCGCCGTAACGCTGTGTGGTAAAAACGCCGCCCGCATACAGCGTAGTACCGGAAACAGCGAGGGCATACACGGTGTCATTAAAACCGTTGTTGGTTCCCATGCCATTCCCCGCTATCGCCCAAGTGGCACCATCCCACAAAGCAATGCGATTCCTTGGGTTAGTTCCTATCGTGGTAAAACTCCCACCGGCATACAAATTGCCGCTTCCATCCACGGCAAGTGCATAGACCGCGCCGTTATCGATACCGGTGCCCACTGCACTCCATGCCGTACCGTTCCACATAGCGACGCGGTTGGCCGCGACACCGTTTATCGTGGTGAAATCACCGCCGACATAGACATTGGTGCCTGAAACGGCCACCGCATAGATGGTGCTCGTCCCCGTTGTGTCACTATTCATCAAGAACCAGTTGTCGTCGAGGCCGGCCATCGGCTTAAAGGTCGGCAGGCCGTTCACATCGAGGATCATTTCAAATCCGCGCGGGTCGAACGAGCCGTCGATGAGCCGCGTGAAGTCGATGGTGCCGTCGTCGTTCAGGATGTCGTCGAGCGAACGAAGACCATCGGATGAAAAGTTTTCCGTACCGCTCAGCGCCAACTCATCGCCCACCGCGTTGAGTTGCGGAACGGTCGTGCTCTCCTCCTGCCCGCCGCAGGCGATCAGAAAAAAGATCGGAAGGAACAGAAAAATAGGAACGATTCGGCTCATGACCGGCCTCCATACCATGGTTATTTGGGTAACTCCCCAATAGTTGAGAAGAAACATACCCCAAAAAATCTTTTTTGCAAGAAAATGAAGACCGCTGTATCTAAAAAAAATGGAACTCTAACAGGGCGCTCTCCCCCTTTCCCCCTCTTATGACACCTCAGTCCATAAACGACTCATAAATTCTTGACTGTCTTTCATCTTTTGGTATCATCGCGCCACTGATAAACGACGATCCGAGGGATCATGCGGCTCTTTACCTGTTGCGCCATGTGCGTTTTCGCACTTCTCCCCGCCCTCCTTTCCGCCAATCCGACCCGCGAACTCATCGGCACCGCCGAGGGGACCAACCCCTTCAGCGCCCGCATACTCCCGCAGGGTCCCGAGACCGCCTATTACAACCCGGCGCTTTTGCTCGATGTCAAGGACAATGTCACCATCTCTTTCTCCTACCTGTATCAGGGGCTTGGCATAACGCTTTTCGACCGTCCCGCCGGGAGCGACATCCTTGGCGACATGAACGCGAACGGCGGCTTTGGATCGGGCATCTACCTCGGGCGGGTCGTCCGCGACGGCAAGCCGGACCGGCAACTTCCCTTCAAGGCCCAGCCGACCGGGGTGCTCGCCGGTCGCGGCTCCGAAAGCCCTGAGGCCCACGGGTACTACGCCACGGTCGGCGCGGTCGGCGCCATCATCGAGGAGTGGCTCTCGCTCGGGTTCACGATGATACTGCCGCTCACCGAACTGCAGGGTCAGCGGTCTTTCTTTGTCGACGAGCGCGAGGCGAACTTCTCCAATTCGCTCCACTACGAACTGTACGGCGACCGCCTGCAGGGTTTCTCGATAACGCTTGGTCTGGGCGGGCGCTTGTACTGGGAGTGGCTCACCGCCGGGGTGGGGGTGTCGCTCATCAACAGTACGCAGATAACGGCCGAGGCCTATGTCCCCGACGCCGCCCGCAACGAGAAGGATGTCCTCGCCCGCTCCAGCATCGGTCTGCGGGCGACGCCGCACTTCGCGATAGCCGCCCGGCCGTGGGAGAAACTGCGCATCGCCGCGACGCTCCATCTCTCCTCGCACAACGAGATAGATTCCGACATCGACATGGATTTCTGGCGGATGCAGGGACCCATGGAGCGGTCGGTCGGCGAGAGCGCCTTTTCGATAGTCCACGCCTACCTGCCGCTCAACCTGTCGCTCGCCTTCGCGCTCGGCCGGTTCGACCTCGACGGGCTGGGGCTTACCGCGACGCTCACCGGCTCCTACGAACGGTGGAGCGACTACCGCAACCGGCAGAACGCCCGGCCACAGGACAATTATTACTGGGACTACGATCTCGAAACGGAATATATCGACGAAACCACCGATCAGCCATCGATCCTCTACGGCGGCTTCGTGAAAGAGACGATACCCGGCTTCGCGTGGAAGGACATCTTCAAGGCGGCGGTCGGCGTCGCGATGGACTACGACAAGAACAAGTGGGGGCTCGATGTCGCCTTCACGCCGAGCCCGGTGCCGGAACAGAGCGGTCGGACCAACTATGTGGACAACCACCGCCTCTCGTTCGGCGGCGGCTACTCCCGGAACTGGGAGATAGGCGACTACTCGTTCGACACCGGCGTCGGGGTGCAATGTCATTACCTGTTCTACCGGACGCAGAATAAGGTGACCGGCGTGCCGGCGACCGCGTCGGCCACCAAGACCGGCACCGGCAAAAGCGGCACGGTGGTGGATGAGTTCCCCGAATCGGTGAGCGACTACGACGGCACGCATCTCGTGGAATCGGACGGGTTCCAGACGAACAACCCCGGGTACCCCGGCTACAAGAGCGGCGGCGTGCTGGTCGGCGCGGGGGTATGGCTCACCTTCTACCTCGACAAGAAAAAAGAGGAAGACCCCAAGGACAAGGATATGGAGAAAAAGGAATGAAAAAAGCGTCTGTGCTTTTCTGCACCGTACTCTTCATCGTTTCGTGCGGTGACGAGTCCACCGGTCCGCAGACCGACACGAACACCGCCCCCGACGAGTCGGCGGTGACCGATGAGTCCGTGACCGACGAAACGGTGGTCGACGAGGACACCGCCGTCATCGATGAGGGGGCCAACGACGATCAGACCGATCAGTCGGATCCCACCGATCCGTCGGATCAGACGATCGTCCCCGATGACACGACCGATGGACTGCTGTCCGACGAGGATACGGACGGCGAGGTGCCGGACGATACCGATCCCGACTGCCAGCCGGGCGCCTACCCCGAGGTCTGCGGTGATTGGGCCCAACAGATGATATTCACCGCCACCGCGAAGGTCGCCGGGTTCGATGCCGCGACCGCCGAGATACGGACGCTCTTCCGGATGACCCAGCGCCAGCAGGGCGGTCACCTCTGGGTCGACTCGAAGATATGCCATATCATCATCGAGAACAAAACGGCGCTCAACCCGATAAAGATACTGATGCCGCAGTCGTTCGCCGATTCGCTCATCATGCTTTACAAAGAGGCCGACATCGAACTTGACGGCACCTACTATCAGGCGCCCTATTGGGAACTCCGTTCGATAAAGCAGTCGATACTGCCCGCCGACCCCGGCACCTACGAACTGCCGACCGAGCCGACCGACCCCGATGTCGAGGATTGGGACAACGACACCATCCCGGGTCTTCGGGTCAATGTCAACGCCGGCCTGTCGAACGGGGTGACCCACATCGTCGAGAAATCGTCGTCCGAACTCTGGGGCACGGTGAAGGGGACCGGCGATACGCAGACCATCGACGGCACCGTTCATTGGACCGACAAACAGGTGGTCCTCTCGACCGACAATGTGCTGTTCAAAGGCGGCGCGCAGAATGTCATCAAGGAGGAGGGGCCCAACATCTGGCGGCAGAAACGGATACCGGCCGGATGGACCTGCGCCGATGTCATGGCGAACGGCGATACGCTCTTCCCGCCGCTCTGATATCCTAACTTATTCCGACAGCCCTGAAGACACCTTGACCCGTTCGGCGATCGCGTTGCCGACCGTCTTCCGATCGAGATATTCGACCTTCGACCCCGACGGGATGCCCCGCGCGATACGGGTCAGCGTGACGCGGGTCGGCGCCAAGAGTTCGTGCAGGTAGTGTATCGTCGCCTCCCCCTCGATGGTGGCCGGCAGAGCGAGGATGACCTCCGCGATGCCGCCCGCCTCGACGCGTTCCTTGAGCGGTTCCGCGTTCAGATCCTCCGGCAGGATACCCTCGAGCGGCGCGATGAGCCCGCCGAGCAGGTGGTAGGAGCCGGTGAACTGTCCCGTCCGTTCGATGCCGAGCAGGTCGGAGAAATTCTCGACGACGCAGATGACGCTGTGTTCCCTGCCGCAGTTCGGGCAGGAGGCGCTCTTTTCGGTGAACCAGCCGCATCGCGGGCAGGGGTCGGTGAGCGAGAGCGTCGCGACGAGTTCGTCGAGAGCGGCGCGTGCCGCGGTATCCTGCAGGAGCGTGAAGGCGATCTTCTCCGCCTGCCGCTGGCTCACGCCGGGCAGGGCGCGGAGCGACCGGACGAGTTGCCGGATGATGCCATGGTCCATGGGGCGGCTATTGCTGGATGCTCGTCCCCGGCTTCACCTCGACCGGGTACCAGCGGAAGTTGTCGAGTATGACCTCCGAATCGAGGACATGGTCGAGCGCGTCCCATATCGCGAACCGGAGCGTTATCTCCTCGCCCGGCACCACATTGCCCTTCGTGACGAGCCAGCCGGTCGCGCCGTTCTTGTCGTCGCCGTCGTAGAGCCCCGTGCCGGTCAGTTCGTCGGGGCCGAGCGTGCAGAACTGCGCGTAATTCTTACCCGGGGTATAGCCGCACTCGAGGATGCCGCCCTGACAGCAGACGCGGAAGAGCCCCGCCGGCGCGAGATTGATGCCGACCGGATTTCCCGCCTCGTCCATCGCGAGGTTCTTGTCGGCCGGGTTGGCGAGGTTCGGGTCGCTTGAGGTGTAGGTCGAATCAAGGAGTGCCACGAAGAAGTCGTTGTACTCGCACACATATTCGGGGAACTCGCGGCTCGAGAAATAGATGTCGACACTGAAGGATCGCGCGTTCAGCGGCACCTTGACCTTGACCTGCAACATCACCGGGTCGTTGAGAGGCTCTTTGCCCGGATCGCCCGCCGCGCCGCAGGAGGGGGAACTGGGGAACTTGCTCCCGTTGGCGGTGTACCAGTCGGTCGGCGCGTTGGAGCGGGTGCACATGAATTCGGTCGAGGTCCCGTCGGGATTGGCCGCAGAGGCCGGTATCGGATCGTCGGCGATGCCGGAGGCCATCATGAAGAACCGTTCGCCTTCGTGAGGGATTATCACGCTACCGAACTTCGGGAGTATCGCGTAGGAATCGGGGTTGGGCGGTGTCGCGGTACAATCCAGCATGATGGGGTTCCCGCTCCCGTCGGTCCCGGTCTGCACCTGAAAGACCTGACTCTCGGTGGTCCCGTCGGGGAAGAGCATCCCGGCGCTCACGAGCCCGTAGTCCTTTCCCTCCTCGGGCGGGCAGATGCCTATCGACCGCGCCATCTCCAGCGGGTCGGTCGAATCCTCGGCGAGCCCGGTGTCGCACGATACGACCTCGTCCACCTGATCGTTGCAGTTGTCGTCTATCTGGTTGTCGGGAAAATCGTAGGCGCCGGGGTTGACGAGCGCGGGGGTGGTGCATTCCGAGGTGAACTCACAGCAATCGCCGGTGCAGTAGGTGTACCCGTCGCCGTCATAGTCATCGGTGTTATCCTCGGTGCCGTCCTCGCCGTCGCAGTTCTCGTCGATGTCGTTGTGGCAGATCTCGGGTTGCGGAAGGACCTCGCCTTCGCAGGGGCCCCAGTAGCCGCTCGCACCGCAGGTGGCGAGCCCCGCCTTGCAGATGCCGCGGTCGCGGGTGCCGCTCGGTCCGTGGTAGCATTCGTCGGTCTTGCCCGGCTCGCATTGGATGAGACTCTCCACATCGGGGAGTTCCTCGGTCTGCAACTGGTCGCCGTCGCTTTCCAGCCCGTCGGTCGCGCCGTCGCCGCCCGTTTCGTCGGGGTTCTGGATGTCGTCGGCGTTCCCCGCCGTGTCGGCGCCGCCGAGATCGTCGGTGCCGGGGTCGTCCTCCTCGGGAGAGGAACAGGAAAAGAGAGAGAGCGCGATAACGACCATCGCGATACATAACCGCCGTGCCTGCATGGTGACGCCTCCGTGCCGCTTTTTTATTTCATCCGTTTTGCCGCCGCCAGTTCCGATTCGAGCGCCTGAAAGGTCTCGGACTCGGTCTGCGCTATCCCGTCCAGCGCCTTCGAGAGTTCCCCGTTGGCGCGCGCGAATATCGAAAGTGTCTTTTTCCGGTCCTTGAGCCCGACCGTGCTGTTGCGCGCCGCATTCCAATCGTTGTAGGCGGCGCCCAGATGCTGGATGAGCACCTGCAGCGAGGTGATCTTGGCCTTGTGCTTGGCGTAGGTCTCATCCTTCCACTTCTTGTCCATCCCCTGATAGTGCTTCTGATTCCATTTCTGCTTGTAGTAGGCGACCAGTTTCTGCACCAGATCGTTGCAGTTCCGCATGCGGTGGTCGAGGTCGGTGATGAGTTTCGCGGCCGTCGCGAACTCGGCGGCGCCGGTCGAACTCCTGAGCGTGTGCATCTCGGCGACGGTGCGGTCATACTCGGCGTGTCCCTGCCGTACCTGTTCGTGGGTGAAATACCCCTCGTTGTGGAAGAGTTTCGCCTCGGTGGAATCCTCCGCCGCGCGGACCGTTACGGCTGCCAGTGCGATGAAGAGGAAGAAGAAGGAACGGTGTACCATGCTCAGTGCGCCTCCCCTGAGTGCTGTTGCATCCTTTCTTTAACGAACGCGTCGATCTCGTCGATATGGTCACGGAACACCTCGAATATCCGCCGGTCGAGTTTGCCCGCCGCCACCTCGTCGCCGAGTATGCGCAGAGCGACCTCGCGCGGAAGGGCTTTTTTGTAGGAACGGTCGGTGGCGGTCAGCGCGTCGTACATGTCGGCGAGGGACAGTATCCGTTCGACGATGCCGATATCGTCGCCTTTTTTTCCGTGCGGGTAGCCGCTCCCGTCGAGTTTCTCGTGGTGGTCGAGCACATGATCGGGGACCTGCGACAGTTCCCACGGCCACTGCATCGCCTTGAGTATCTCCCAACTTTTGACGGCGTGTTGTTCCATCTCGGTCCGCTCTTCGGCGGTCAGGTTGCCGCGCTCGATGGAAAGATAGCGGTGTTCCTGCTCGGTGAGCAGGGGGAGGTCCTCGCCGTCCAGGTGAAGGCGGCGGGCGGCCGTTTCGGCGAGGAGCGCGCGGTCACCGTCCGAAAGCGGCGCCGGCGTGTTGATGGCGTCGAGTCGCGCGAGGAACCGGTCGATGAGTTCGATATCCTTGCGATGGTCGCGACCCTTCGTCGTTTCATGGGCGAGCCGCTCACGCAGATAGCGGGTGCGCCAGAGTACCCGCTCGCGATCGTCGGCGTGGAGTTTGTTCGCCTTGGTGAGGATGTTCTCGCGGATGCCGACCTTGCCGAAATCGTGGAGCATGGAGGCGATCTCGGCGCCGCGCAGGAGGTCGTCGGAGAAGTCGTCCTTGCCCCCGGCGGCGAGCAGTTCGAGCGTCTTGCGCATCATGCAGGAGACGCGGACCGAGTGGCCCTTCGTCGCCGGGTCGCGCTGTTCGATGGCCTTGACCGACGAGACGACGAGCGAATCGAACAGGCCGCGGATCTCCTCGTACAGCCGGTTGTTCTCGACGGTGACCGCCGAAAGGGAGGCGAGCGACTGCAGGAGGAGTTCGTCGTATTTGGAGAACGGCAGGTAGCCGCTCTGGACCTCGTGCTTGTTGAGCAGTTGGACGGCGCCGATGACATCGCCGCGCGGCGTCTTCATGGGGGCGGTGAGCACCGAGTGGGTGCGGTACCCGAGCATGATGTCTATCTGCTTGTTGAAGGAGTAGGGGGCGTCCTCCGGCAGGGCGTAGGCGTCGGGGATGTTGAGCGTTTCGCCGGTCGCGCAGACGAACCCGACGAGACTGCGGCGGTTGAACGGTATCTCGCGCCGTTCGATGTCGACGCGGTTGAGTTTCTCGTTCTGCGAACGGATGAAGAAGATGCTCTTGCGGTCGCGGCTCATGAGATAGAGCGTCCCGGCCTCGGCGCGGGTCGCCCGGCGGGTGAAGGAGAGTATCTTGTCCCAGAGGCGCTGGGGATCCTTTTCGGACGAGAGGTCGACGCCGATGTGGTAGTTCCCGATGACCTCGTCGCGGAGCGAATCGATGACCTCGATCAATTGGACAAGGAGATAGAGCGTGTAGGCGCTCAGTTTCTCGCCGTCGACCGAGAAGATGTTCGGCGGCCGGTGCTCGAACCCTTTCCCGAAGGCGACGAGCACGAGCCAGTCGCGGTCGCGCAGGGCCGATTTGACCTCCGGCGCCTGTTCCTCGTAGGTCACCACGATGGCCCGCGAAGGATGTCCGGCTATCCGACCGACCACCTCGTCCGCGGTGCGGTACAGTATGACCTCGTTGTCGTTCACCTCGGATATGACGAGGTCCTGGGGCAGGAACAGGGTGGTCACCGCGTCGTCTCCTCCCCGCGCTCCTTCAGCGCGGCAATGATGGTCCCGGTCTCGGTCGCGACATTCTCGCCGGTTTCGGGAACAAAGGCAAATAATTTGTCGAGAGCGCCCCGCTGTTCGAGGTAGAACAGCGCGTCGAACACCTCGTCGGTCGAAAAGAGCGCGCGGCGGCGGGTGAGCAGGCGGCCGAGCCGTTGCGCGGCGGCGCTTCGGCTTTCGAACGGGGCGGGCTGTTCCCGCAACAGGGTTGTTATCTGGGCGAGCAGTTCGAACGACGGAAGGAAGAAGCGGCAGAGCAGGGGAAGCACCCACGGCTCGGCCTCGACGGGCGCGAGCGCGTCGTCGAGCCGGTCGTCGGTGCGGTAGCCCTGGATGACCGCCTCGAGGTACCGTTCGACCGCCGCCTTGACCGGCGCGGGGACATCGAGGAGCGCGAGGAAGAGCGGCGCCAGAGCGAATGCGGCGGTGTTGCGGTGATAGGCGAACTCGGCGCGCGCCTCGCGGCTCAGCCGGTAGGCGTGTTCGCGGCGGCGCGATTCGACGATCTGTCCCGACGCGCGCAACCGATCGATGACCCGTGGCACATTGAGTTCGGTGTGCGAGAGCGCGGGGGCGAGCCGGTACCGCCCGCTTTTCCCGAGCAGGTGGACGATGTGCGCCATCTTCCGGACGAGTGCCGGGGCGAACACCTCGTCATCGGCGAGGAAGAACCCGGCGAACAGCCCCGAGAACCCGACCTGTCCGTTCCGCTCGATGCGGTAGGCGACCTCGAGCGCGAACTCGTCGGTGAAGCCGCCGGGCAGGTAGAGCGGCTGACCGAACGACACCGAGACGGGGCCGGCGCTTCCGCGTATGAGACCGATGAATTTGCGCAGGAACCCTTTCCGCTCCGGCTCCTTTATCGCGGTCGCCTCGGTCTGGTACTGCCGGACCTCGCGCAATTGTTCGTAGGTGATGGAGACCGGGACGATGTACAGCCGCCGCCCGCTCTTCTTACGGATATCGGCGAGCATCGAGAGGACGCCGGTGCGCGGCGCCCGGACCCTGCCCGACCGGGTGCGTCCCCCCTCGATGAAGAATTCAAGGTGGTAGCCCGACTCGACGATGGTCCGCAGATAGGCGCGGAAGACCTCCTGATAGGCCGCGTCGTCGCGGACGCGCCGCCGGATGAAGAAGGCGCCGAGTCGTCGCAGGATGCCGCCGAGCGGGAAGAAATCGAGATTGTCGCCCGCCACGACGAGGGGGATGGCGACCTGTTCGCGGTAGAGGAGGTGGAACATGAGCAGATAGTCGAAATAACTGCGGTGCGATGGCACGAACACGAGCGTGATGTTGCGCACGGCGGCGAGCCGCCGCAGGTAGTCGAGTTCCTCTATCCGGTAGAAGATGCGTGAGAAGACCGACGAAAGAAGCCGCCCGATGAGCCGCGACACCGCCTCGGTGAAGTAGGGGCTATAGTGCGTCGCTATCTCGTCGAGGTGGCGCGCCGCACTCTTTTTGTCCAGTTCGTTCGACGCCTGCAGGGAAAGGAGCGTCTCGTTGCGTATCTCGAACCAGTTGCGCAGAGCGGCGCCGACGACATTCTTCTTCTCGCCCTTCAATATCGCGTAGAATTTGCGGTAGAGGTGCGGGGTGTACCGCTCCTTCGGTATCGTGTGGGCGACCCCGAGCCGGACCGTCAGGCTTCGTCGGCCGAGCAGGAGCAGGAGCAGTTCGCGGAAGCTGGACCACAGATAGCGCGTCCCGATGAAGGGGATGAGCCAACTGCGCTCATCCTTCTCCTCGCGGAAGACCTTGTCCCACAGAGTCGTGACCGGGACCGCTGCGATCTCCTTGGAGGGGACCTTCGACATGAAGTCGGCCCATATCGGATCGTGGGTGAAGAACTCCTGATCCTCGACCGGCAGATAGAGCGCCGTTATCTTGGGGGCGTACCGTCGCGGTGCGCCGCCCTTGAGCCACTCGACGAGAAGCCGCCACAGGTCGCGGAAGGTGAAAAAGATGAGCGTGCGGGGGCCGAACGAATGGGACGGAGCGCGGAGGCCGCGCGATATGAGAAAGACATTCAAGAGGAACTGTTCGATGATGGATGAGCGGTTGGATATGTAGAAGAGCGTCTGTTTGCCGGCCGACAGGGCGCGCAGGCCTTCGAGGTCGGCGATCTCGTAGGTGACCGACCGTTCGGCCAGCCGGGCGAGCACGCGAAAGAGCGTCCCGCCGGTGTCGCCGAAGAAGCGGCGGGCCGAAAAGAAAAAATAGGGATCGCGTACGCTCAAGTTACAGCCGCCCCCGGATGAGCCACGGCGTCGCCGGCGGCGTCGCGGTCACGGCCACCGCCTCCGCCAGCAGGTCGAGCGCGGCGTCGAGCCGTGACCGGTCGCGGTAATGCAGCCGGATGACCGGCTCTCCCTTCGTGACCCGGTCGCCCACCTTTTTCGGGAAGGTCAGTCCGACAGCGGGGTCGAGCGGGTCCTCCTTGCGATGGCGCCCCCCGCCGAGCGCCACGACCGCCCGGCCGCAGGCACGGGCCGCGATCTGCGTCACGAACCCGTCGCGTTCCGCTCTCAGTTCGTAGATGTGCGGTGCCACCGGGAGCAGGGCGGGGCTGTCGATGACGCGCGGGTCACCCCCCTGCAACTCGACCATCCGGCGGAATATCGAGAGCGCGGTGCCGTCGGCGAGTTTTTCCCGCGCCATGCCGACCGCCGCCGCGCGTGTCGCCGACTTGCCGAAAAGCATAAGGAGTTCAGCCGCTTGTCTCTCGACGAGTTCGCTCACCTGCGGCACCCTCTCGCCGCGCAGGACCGCCAGCGATTCGGCGATCTCGAGCGCGTGGCCCGCTGTCCGGCCGAGCGGTTCGGACATGTCGGTGAGGAGCACCGTCACCTTCGTCCCCGCCCGTTCGCCGATGGCCTTCATCGTCCGGGCGAGTTTCTTCGCGTCGCGCATCTCGCGCATGAAGGCGCCGTCGCCCGTCTTCACATCGAGCAGGAGCCCGTCTATCCCTTCGGCCAGTTTCTTCGACATGATGGAACTCGCGATGAGCGGCACCGATTCGACCGTCCCGGTCACATCGCGCAGGGCGTACAGCCGCCGGTCGAGCGGCGCTATCTCGGCGGTCTGCCCGATCATCGCCACCCCGATATCCTGCACCTGCCGCGTGAACCTGCCGAGCGACAGGTCGGTGCGGAACCCCGGTATCGATTCGAGTTTGTCAAGCGTCCCGCCGGTGTGGGCGAGCCCCCGGCCCGACAGCATCGGTACACGGAACCCGAGCGCGGCAAGGAGCGGCGCGAGCGGTATCGATATCTTGTCGCCCACCCCGCCGGTCGAGTGCTTGTCCACGACCGGACGGCCGTCGTCGGGGAACGAAAGCACCTTGCCCGAATGGAGCATCCGGTCGGTCCAGAAGGACAGTTCGGCGGGCGAGAAGCCCCGGATGCAGACCGCCATGAGGAAGGCGGCCATCTGGTAGTCGGTCACCTCGTCGCGCAGATAGGCGTCGATGAGCCAGAGCAGGGCGTCCTCGTGGAGTTCCTTCCCGTCGCGTTTGTCCGCTATGAGGTCGTACACGGGGTACATCACGGTTCTCCGGCTCTTGATGAACGGCCCATTCTATGAAAGGCCATCGGTGAAGTCAAAAAATATCCCCCGGATCGCTTGCGCCTTTCCCTTGATCGCATGTTTGCGATAATCCTCAATAAAAACAAGCAAATAAAAAATTTTGTAAAAAGTAAGAATCCTTTTGAGCACCGCAGGTATCTTATGAATAGAACGGAAAAAAAGGCGGTTGCTTTTTGTTTTTGGAGTGATATGATCGCCGCATATCTTATCCTGATCAGGGGGCGCAGAGACCTATGAAAAAGAACGACCTGACGATGTTGTTGCTTTCGTTACTGCTCGCGGCGGTGGTCGCCTGCAAGCAGGAGACGGCGAAGAACGATGCCGACACGGTGACTGCGGACGACGATGCACCGTACATGGAGGGCGATATCATAACAGGCGACGATACCGTCGTTCCCAACGATGAGACCATTGACGAGGTTCTTTCCGACAACGATGCCATCAACTGTCCTGATCTTAAGGTTTATGAAAATGTCAAGGCGGCAGGGTTTCCGCTCAAGGATGGGAACGGGAAGACGACTTTCTGTCGTCCCGGGTGTGACACGCCGACCGAGAACGATCCGCAGTGCGTGCGGAACCTGTGGGAGTGGATCAATTGGCGGCACTATCAGGATTATCTGGCAGGCAAGAACACGCTTGGTGGAGATTACAATTACAAGGAGTGTTATCCGTGGCCATGTGTGTTGCCGGACCTAAAAAGCACCCCTATTTCCTACAGTTCATGTGACCGCTCGCTGGTCTCAAACAATCTGCAGGCCGACAGCGGAACCGTATTTGATCTTCGGATAGAGAACGGATTTGTAGGCGGCAGTATGCTGAATGGCGGTATCAACACGCGAACCCTAATGTACGATGTCTCAAAAGACGAGTTTATCAGTATCGCCTCCAGCGGGGGAGCGGTCGGGCACCATTCGGGGAGATTGATCTTTTACTCCACATTACACGATGTGATGCTTTATCCCGACGAAGGTTTTGGGAACATGTATGTCTTTTCAGCCAAAAAATCGGAAAACGGCTATAGATACGAGGTCATTTATGATGATGCCGATCACCAATCTCATTTTCAAAGACCACCTCTTGTGGGGGAAAAATGGGTTGTTCTGAACATCCTGCACTGGGCGACCAAGATCATCGAGGTGGTCTATTCTAAAGTGGACGAATGGGAATGGCATCCGTTGAAGAGGGGCAAGGTGTACGAGGGGAATATCGTCGGGGATCGCCTGACCTTCATCGACGACTGGCGCGGCGTGTATGTATGCGACCTCGACAAACTCCCCTTTGATCCCGACAAGGAATGTCTGCGGATAGACCGGGAGGGTGAGACGGCATATCAACCGAGATTGAACGAAGAGAACAATCAGCAAATGGTGTATCATGATGCATCGGGAGGCGACTACATAACATTGGTCGATCTGTCGGGAGAGAAGCCCGCATACACACTGTTGCCGTTCATTCCCTCGGAATCGCAGAGTCTCGGCGGATATCCGCACCAGTTCAAGGGGCAACTGATCCTTTATGATGAAATGTTCACCCCCCTCAACGACACCCGCGCCGACTATAAGGCCTGTTTTTACCGGGTTGATCTGAAAAAGAATTACTGTCCGACAAAGCATGTGGACCCCATAGCCTTAAGATATAATATGGGCTTCAATTCTTTCGACGGCAGTTATCAAACATGGAAAACGCCATCTGGAACCATGTCTTATATCCGCGACATGGATTGTTATTGTAAACAGGAAGGATTGTGTCCGCATGAGAGCACATTAAAGATAAAAAAGAACCTTGGGGAAGGAGGATGACCATGACAAATGTTATTTCAAGGATTTCTTTCTTGCTGATTTTAGCAGAGACTTCGCTACTTTTTGCCTCAATTCCCGTTGATCCATTCCGTTGCACTTCCGGTCTGAACGAAGGAACGATATGCGACCTGCAGTTGAGCGGAACAACGGTTGATGTCTATTATTGTGAACAGGCGGTATGCACAAAGAATATTCAGAAAAACGAGTACGAGTTTTTTGCGGAACACACTTTCCCCAACGAAAAATCCCTTACTACCAACGACTATTTTTTCTCACACAATGCATCAGGCCCCGCAATACCCGGAACAATCGCCAATCCTATTATTCCTTTTGCCATAATCAGACCGAATTGCGATTATGTCGGGCGAGGGATCAATCGGGCAAATTTTGAAGAAAACACCGACATCTACGCGATATTGGATGCGCTCGAGGAGTATTTCTCTGAAGCATCGTACGGGAGATATACCCCGGAAACCATAATCTTAAATGATGACCTTGACGGGCTGTTATATCCTACAAACTTGATTGATTGTTTCAGAGATGAACCCTGCGTTGCTGCAGGAGGCGGTAATTGTCCGAATTCTCCCGTAGGGTGTACGCGATGCTACAAAAATGATCCGGCACCATGTTTTTCGACAAAAAACACTATATGGGGAGACCCCCAAAAGCCTCCGCTACTCTGCGAAGACAATCCTCCTGTGAGCCCCAACGAGATTTGCTACACATGTTCTTGGGACCCGACCAATGAAATAAGCTATGAAATGCTACCCGACGATGATTGTGAAAAAGATCATTTTGGGCGGGCTTTAATAGAATATCTTACGGGAAAGTCTGTACGAACAAACCTTTCGCGCATGGCAACATACAGCAAAGACACGAGCGGGGATGGATTGGAGGACATTTATTATATTCCGACAACAATAATGCTGTATAAGACCTCGGGTATGGCGCAGGGTTCTGAATACGCGACGGTAGAAGTATTTGACGAAAACAACAGGTCGATAAAAGTCATCACGAGATTGGCGAAAATCAGTATGGGGCATGATATGCGAACATATCTTGAGGAGTATCTTCACTGTCGAGGCCTATTCGACCTCTACACATCAAGCAGGCAATGGGGGCGTCTGGGTTCTTTCGATGCGATTTCCGGAGGCGCTTGTGTCACTACCGCCTCCACGCTTTATGCCGAATCCTGTGCTTCCGACATGAACTTGATTCACAAGATGATGTTGGGATGGGTGCCGACCACGGGATACACCGATTATTTTGCCTATATCAGCATAGTATATGATGGCCCCCAAATACTTTTCTATAAAAACGGGGTCGATATTACTTCGCACAACGAATGCAAAGACATAGAAAATGCATTCTGTTTCACCCTCGAATTCGAATATGATCCGGCAGACATAATTCATAAGGGAGGCTATTTTATCATTGGCGGACAATCATCAGACTATCAACCTTTCCTGACGGGGAGTAACACTCTTGAAATCAAGTCCGACACTGCGATAATTGGCCAAATACTCCACTTAAAGCAGTTGGCGGGGCAACATGTCGGTAATCGTGTTAATTATAGCAAGTGGATTCCTGCGTGGTCTTATGGCATCGACAACAACGATGGATTGTTGCTCCATCTATACAATAAAAACGGTCGTAGCGATATAGACTGGGCGGCCAATCCTATGGTGTTGCTTCCGTATCTCGACATCATCGAGCAGGACCCTTTCGATACCAAAGCGGATATTTACGCCATCGTTGCGGATCGAGCGAGGCAACTAGGCATTTCTGCCGCCGACATCTCCGCTTTTATCGACAACAACATGGCCACTGTTGTCCCCCGGGGGATATATCCTTGGGTATGGGATCATGTTTTACAGGATTGGATAGACAACACACAGGTCGATACGGGATCATTCGCAGAGATCAGTCAAATGATGGTCAAGACCTCTCATGAAAATTGGCCCAGCAAGGATTCTTTTCCGGGGATGTATTTCAGATTTAACGCCAATGACCGATTGGACAGTGTCTCTTCGGTCGAGTATAGAGTAAATGTCCTCGGAGGAACCGGCAACTACTCTTTACCCAGAAACACCTTACGAGTCTATCCTTCCGGTAACATGGCGAAAGCGCAGGCAGTGAGCATCATCAATCTAAAAGAAAGCAATGGCATCTATAGCATGAAACTTCTTTTTTCGTCGGAAAGCGATATTGCCGCTTCCGAAAAAGCGAAACTGACAGGAATGATTAACAACGATTTTGATGCTGACGGTATCTGTGATCATGAATGTGTTCCTGACAGTTCTGGTCTTTGGTGCGCTTACGATTTCGCAGAGGCGAATGTCAATCCTATGGTAAATAATCATCTCAACGACTACTTTGACAACACTCCCGTTTCAGTATACGGACTCGACGCTTTCAATGGTTACAGCGCTAAGCCCTATTGTTTGTTGAGAGACGGGAACACCGATAATTGTCCTCGATCATATAATCCCGGCCAAGCCGACTGGAACGGCAACGGCATTGGCGATGCCTGTGAAGACTCCGACGGCGACGGGGTTGCCGATGCGAGTGACAATTGTCGAACCACGCCAAATCCGCTGGTGTTCGCCGATGAGAACACCGAATTGATCATGGGTGTCGATTATACAAAAACGGGGGCTCCTTATTTTCCCGTTGACGGCGGCGCCTATTTTTATGGTTTCACCAGAACTTATTTTAGTTTTTTCCCATTCCGATGGGGCTTCAAGTGGCAACCGGACCACAACCTCAACGGTGTTGGCGATGCCTGCGATCCGGGGCATGCCTACAGTTTTGTGCGAAACGCAACTCCCGTGCATAGCAACCGTCTCTACTCCTTTACGGGCAACTTCAACGACTATGTGCAGATAGATCCCCGACTCCTTGCCAATGCCGCCTCGAAATATGCCACCATGCATTACTGTGCAATTAACGACAGGCAAGCGGCTCTCGGGTATTGGGGCAAAGATGGCTACTGCGCTACCGCGCACGGCAGTGAAACGAAATATGACGATACCAATCGTCCTCGTCCTTACTTCAATTTCGGTTTCTCTCACGGTACCGATGAAATGAGTATAGACGAACAGGGGAGGTCCCCGTGGGACATGCACATTTCATGGGCGCGGAACATTACTGAACTCAAAAAGGATTTCTTGGGAGATGCCAACTATTCCGGTGATGATGCGCGTCCGGCAATAAACATTTCCAACCTTTTCTTTGTCAACAACAAGATATACTGGAACTGGCGCCGCGATTGGTGGGAAAAAAATGATTGTCATCTAAAAAGCGGAAATGTTCAATGTGAGGCTCTTAAGCATCCTACTAACGGAAAACAGGTGGCGAACAATGTCCACTATACCCTTTCCTCTGGCGTTTATCCCGAGTTGGCCAACCCCGTGAACAAAAATCCCTACATCACCGAAATAGAAGGGACGAAAACGATCAATTATGCCTACTTCAAAAACCAGAAGAAATACGCCCGCTCCAGCCGTTACTCGCTGGAGAAGGGGACGCTGAACTATTACACCCGTCAACTGCCGAAGCCCGACACCCATATGGCCGATCTGGTCCTTACCACCTGCCATCACTGTCATCTGGTAGTGCCGGAAAGCGCGATAACGGCGGAGGAAGAGGATCGGTGGTTCGACTACGGTCTCTGGTCTCTCGTGAAACAGGAGGATACTCTCGTTTTTTCCGCCGAAAGGAAATTCGCCGTGGAAGAGATGCGCTTTTTCGTCGAAGGGGCGGAACGCGCTCTGTACGCGGTGTCGCGGGCGGAGGACGGCGACTACTTTATGACCAGTTATCCTGACAGCGGTCCCGATTGGCATAGAATGGGAGCGGTCGATAACTGGCCGACGACGCTTCAGATAGCGGCCGCCTTGGCGGACGGAGACAGATTCTTCATCATGGGGAAAGCGAACGATGCAGAAGAAGAGCATTTGTATGCCCTTGTTGCGCAACAGACGGGGACCGCGCCGTTCGGTGAAGAAGAAATACCCTTGTTCCGCTTTGTTTTCGAGGATCGCGGCGCGACCGGTCTTGACAACTATTCGGGCAAATACCTGATAGCGGTGGGTTCCTCTCGTTATCTTCTTTCGCGTGCCGGTGGCGTTACCACGCTTCATCTTTTCGATACGCTGACAGGACAGTTCACCTTGCTGGCTCCCGCCGTCTCGCCGAGTGCCCGGAAGGTTTACAATGTGTACGGCACGGAAGACAAACTCTACCTTGTCGGCGGCATCGACATGAACGACGGTACGCCGAAGGATCTCTGGGCCTTCGACACCGCCACCAATGAGTGGACAAAACTCCACGACAACCTGACCGGCGACCTGCGAAAACTCATCATCGAGCTGATAGACGGTAAGATCGTCATGGCGAGTCCGGTCCTTGAATTCCACCAGATGACCCACAGCGCCATCGCGCTCGATCCGACAGGCAATAGTATCTCGTACCCGACCGTGCCGGTCACCGAATCGCCCGATTATCTGCTTGACCTCATAGAGGGCTACTGCCTGAACGAGAACGGGACGCTTCTCAAGGGCGGCACGATGATAAGCGGTTCCTGTACGCCCTTCACCCACCCGTGGTACAAGTCCTTCTCCATCGGCACGACCGTCTACAGCGTCGCCGGTAAGGGCGACCGTCTCTATGTCGGAACGGGGAGCGCCATCAAAGTCTATGACATCAGCGATCCGAACGCACTGCTCCTCAAGAGCACCTTCACCACCAACCGGCGCGTCTATGACCTCGAAGTGGTTGAGGGCGACATCATGTATGCCGCGACAAGCGGTGGCATCTACAAGTTCAATACCGCCAATCCCGATGCGCTGAATCAGTTGTCGTTCTACGGCACGCCGTACAACTACCAGTACCGCATCCAACTCTACAACGACAAACTCTATGTCGGCGACGACAACGGCATCAACATCCGCCACAAGGATACCTTCGCCCGTCTCGCCTATGTGAACTTGGGTTCGGTGGTCGACTTCGCCATCACGAACGGCGAACTGGCCCTCTACTGGTACGCCTTCTGGGATGAAGGGATCATGACCCGCGACGCCGACTCGCTCACACTCAAGGCCTACGAGTACGGCTACTGCTCCACCGGAGAACTGACGACCGACCACGGGGCGTTCTATCTCGCCTGCGACGGGTACGAGTACCGCTTCGCCGGGCGGCCTGACACCTACATCGACTTCTGGGAACTGAACGGTGACATGCGGGAGATGGCAGAGAACCACCTGTACAACGGCTGGGTCTATATCCCCGACGGGAGCGCGGTGAAGGTCTCGACAAACAACGAGGTGCCGAGTTACTGCGGGAACGGCATCGTGGAACCGGGCGAAGTCTGCGATGGTGACAGCGTCTATTGCGAGGATCTCGACCCGAACGAGTGGAACAGCGGTACGGCGACTTGCAACTCGACCTGTAGCGGGTGGAACACGGGAAATTGCTACTGGTCGGGGTGTTAGCAAAGAAAGATCTTTTTACTATCGGGGACAACGGGATCGCCCCGAATATCACCCATCCAAGGTGACCGACGGTTTCCTTGACTTTGAAAGGCGTGCGGTTACGATGAAACGCTATTTTTAACGGTAACGCACGCGCGGAGGTTCACAAGCATGTTCGCCGCAGTAAAGAATTACTTCTCCGAATTCAAGATCATGAAGACGGTGTCGAAGGATTTCTGGCTGGTCAACGCCATCCAGTTCTTCGACGGGCTCGCCTATTTTGCGATCATTATCGTCATCTCGCTGTATCTCACCGACAATGTCGGCTTCAGCGACATGGAGGCGGGCGCGTGGCAGGGGATATTCTTCCTGTTCATCACCGCGTTCATGTTCTCGGTCGGCTCCATCTGCGACACGCTGGGGGTGAAGCGGACCTTCTTCATCGCGGCGTTCCTGCTCATGGTCTCCCGGCTCGGGATGGGGATCGCGCCGCAGTTCCTGGCGGGCGACCCGCTGAAGTACCTCGTCATGGCGCTCCTGCTCGTGATGGCGCTCGGCACCGCGACGCTGGTGACCAACACCAATGCGGCGCTCCGGCACTTCACGACCCCGGAGAACCGCGGCACCGGGTTCAATGTCTACTATCTCATCATGAACATCGGCGCCGCGATCGCCGGGTTCGGCGTCACCGACGGGTTCCGGAGCGTTTTCGGGCCGGTGAACGGCAACCTGATGATCCTCAACTTCAGTTTCGTGATGGCGGTCATCTGTTTCGTCTGCGCATGGATGATATCGAACAAGCACGACGACGCGACGGCGGCCGAGAAATCGGGGACCCCGCAGAAGACGCCGCTCCAGATCTTCGCCGAGGTGTGGAAAGAGAGCGCGTTCCAGAAACTGGTGCTGTTCCTCGTGCTGACGCTTGGCGTCCGGCTCGTATTCACCCACCAGACGATGGTCATGCCGAAATACTACATCCGTACCCTCTACAACGATTTCGAACTCGGGCTGGTGAACTCCTTCAACCCGATCATCATCGTGGTCGGTCTGATACTCTTCATCCCGATCATCAATAAATTCAACATCGTGAAACTACTGGTCGTCGGCATGACGATATCGGCGCTTTCGCTCCTGTTCCTCGCGGTGCCGGGCGAATGGATACTCGCCATCCCGGGCATCCAGAACCTCAATCAGGCGTACCTGTTCATCATCGTCGCGCAGATCTTCGTGTTCGCGATCGGCGAACTGATATTCTCGCCGCGCTTCGTCGAGTATGTCGCCTCGGTCGCGCCGAAGGACAAGGTGGCCTCCTACATGGGGCTGTCGGCGCTCCCGATGTTCATCGCTCGACCCATCAACGGTTTCGTGAGCGGCATGCTGATATCGAGTTACGCCTATGACGGCATCCGCGCCAAGATAGACACCGGCAATGTCGAATACATGCAGAGCCCCGAATGGATGTGGATGATCTACTTCATCCTCGCGGCGATAAGCCCCATCGCGATACTGCTGTGGCGCAACAAGGTCACCTCGAACCCGACCGACGGCGACAGCGCCGAGAAGAAAGAGGAACCAGCCGC
The DNA here is from genome assembly GCA_022711315.1 of bacterium. Lineage (GTDB taxonomy): Bacteria > UBP6 > UBA1177 > UBA1177 > JAKLFG01 > JAKLFG01. The sequence continues at coordinate 31,847 of JAKLFG010000026.1, forward strand.
CGAAGAAGCGGCCCACTAGAGGGAGGCGTACGATGAAACAATATCTGCCCATCATCAAGGACGGCCTCATACTGATGGCGTTCAGCACGGTATTCGCCGTCATCTGCTATTTCGGCTTCAACGCGCTGAAGGGTCAGGGGGTCAAGACCGACCCGATCGTCGCGGCCATCATCCAGAACGACATCGACCAGATGAAGAAACTCATCGAGTCGGAAAGCGGACGGGTCAACAACCTCGATGAACAGGGGCGCACCCCGCTCATGTGGGCCGCCTATGTGAATTTCAAGGATGGCGCGCTCGTCGCGAAGAACGAGGAGAAACGGGTAGAGGCGACGAAACTCCTGTTGGAAAAGAACGCTGACCCGAACCTCAAGGATAAGGACGGCTGGACGGCGCTCATGTGGGCGGCGTGGAGCAACTTCCCGAAGGTCGCCGAGGCGCTCCTGAACGCCGGCGCCGACCACGCGGTCGCCGACAAACGGGGCCACACGGCGCTCATGATAGCGGCGCTCCGCGGGAACGCGGCGGTCGCGAAACTGCTCGTCGAGCGCGGCGCCGACCGGGCCGCGAAGAATGTCGATGGCAGGACGGCGGCCGACATCGTGAAGGAGATGTCGCCGAAACATCCCGACCGCAAAGACGCATATAACGAGATAGCGACGCTTGCGCAATGAGCAAACAGTCCCTCAACCGCGACATCCTGTTCCCCGGCACCGGTCCCGCGTCGGCCCGGAGCGTGTGGCTTCTGCTCGCGATCATGTTCGCGCTCCTGCCGCTCATCGACCTGCCGCGCGCGGCGGCCGCATCCTGCGGCGCCCTGTCGCTCGTCTCGGCCGGCATCGCTTTGCGCCGCTGGATACTGTTTACCGCCATCGCGGCCATCGTGACCTTCATCGGCTGCTGCGTCGAGATCGAGGTCCCGTACCGCTGGTTCCATGACCTTGTCAGGGTGGTGCTCGGATGAACGAAGGGACGATGTTGCGCAGGATCCGCGCCTTCGAGGCGTACCTGCAGATAGAACTGACGCGAAAATGGGCCTTGGCGCTCCTCTTCCTGTTCTTCCTCCTGCCGCGGAGCGGTCTCCTGTTCCTCGCGGTCCTCTTCTTCGCCGCCTCGCTCCTGCCGAAGGATGTGCAGTCGCGCCGGCTCTCGCTCTACCTTGCCCTTCCCTTCACCCGCACGGGGCTTTTCTGGTGTTCGTTCGGGACCGGTCTTCTGCTCATGCTCCTTGGCGCGCTCATCAGCGGCGCGATAGGGCTCGACCCCGACTGGGCGTCGAAACTTGTCTCGATGCTTATCTTCTTCGTCGCCTATTTCTCGATATCGCTCATCGGCGCGGTCGCGGGACGCGATACCCTTACGCTCCCTATACTCGCGCTCTTCACCGAGATAACGGCGGGTGCGGCGCTGGGGGTCGAACATCCGTTCCGCGCCTTTAGCCCCTTTTATCAAGAGGACCTGCTCTACGCCGGACTCGTGGCGCTCCTCCTGCTTGCAGCCGCCTTCACCCATTACCAGATCGT
>JAKLFG010000027.1 GCA_022711315.1 bacterium
CATCGCGTTCAACCAGATGGAAAAGCAGATCATCATCTCGGCCGACAAACAGCGGCTTGCCGCCCTCAACCTCTCGGTGGCCGACATCACCGCCACGATCCGCGCCGAGAACCTGTCGCTTCCCGCCGGCAACATGGAGATCGGCGATTTCGACTATACCATACGGGTTCCCGGCGAGTACGAGACTATCGACGAGGTCAACGAGACGATCGTCGCGAGCACCCCGGCGGGACTCATCCGGATAAAGGATGTGGCGCGCGTTTTCTGGGGGAGCGAGGACAGCCGGCAGTTCGCCCTCAAGGACGGCGAATACATGGCCTTCATGATGGTCCAGAAGCAGTCGGGCGCCAACACCGTCGCGATCGCCGACGCGATCAAGGATAAACTGGTCGAGATCCGGCCGCGGCTCCCGGAGGGTTTCGAGGTGGAGGTGCTGCTGGACACTTCCGAATTCATCGTCAACATGGTAGGCAACCTCTCCGATGCGGTCTTGACGGCGGGCTTTTTCGTCATTCTGGTCGTGGTCTTCTTCCTGCGGCGCTTTCGGTCGAGTTTCATCGTGCTGCTTTCGATCCCGGCCTCTCTGATCATCGCCTTCGCCTTCCTGTACGGTTTCGGCTATACGCTCAACATGGTCTCGCTGATGTCGCTGTCGCTCGCCATCGGCATGGTCGTCGACAACTCGATCGTCGTGCTCGACAACATCACGCGGCACCTCGAGGAGGGAAAGAGCAAGGTCAATGCCGCCATCGAAGGGACCGCGGAGGTCGGCGGGGCGATACTCGCCTCGACGCTGACCACCATCGTCATCTTCGCGCCGCTCTTCTTCATATCTGGTCTGGTCGGGATACTTTTCGGTCAACTTGCGGGGGTGATCATCCTGACCCTTTCGGCATCCCTGCTCGCGGCGATGCTGCTGACCCCGATGGTGAGCGCCCGCGTACTCACCCTCGAAAAGGACAAGCGCCGGGACAACTGGTTCTTCCGGCTCGGCGAACGGTTCCTCGCCTTCGTTGAGGGGGGCTACACCAAGATCATCGTCTTTACGCTCGCGCACAAGAAAAAGACGCTGCTGTCGGCGGCGCTGATCTTCGTGCTTTCGCTTTTCCTCATACCGATCATCGGGGTCGATTTCCTGCCCGAAGGCGATGAGGCGATGATACAGGTCGAGTACGAACTCCCGCTCGGCACGAAGGTGGAAAAAACGATAGCCACCGGCCAGCACATAGAACGGATCGTCCGGGAGGAGATCCCGGCGGAATATCTCCTGCGGACCTTCCTGCGGGGCGGTCCCGATGATTCGGGGTTCGCCCAGAAGATACAGGATACCAACAGCGGGACGGCCGGAGCGCGTCTGGTGCCGCAGGATGAACGCGACCATAATGTGAAATACTATGTGAACAAGATACGCAAACGGGTCATCACGGAGGTACCCGGTATCGAACAGATGGACATCAAGACCTCCTCCGGCGGGCTGACCGGCAGCAACGAGAAGCCGGTCACGCTCAAGTTCGCCAACCGCGATTTCAAGAAGGCGAGCGCGGCGGCGATGAGTTTCCAGAACGAACTGAAGAAGATCGAAGGACTCAGCGACATATCGAACGACGCCGATTCACTCAAGCCGGAGATCGAGGTGAAGATCGATCGCATCCGCGCCAGTCAGGTGGGGCTCAAGACCGCGATGGTCGCCGCGGCGATCAGAAGCGCCTTTTACGGCGACACCGCTTCGGTCTACCGCAAAGACGGAGATGAGTTCGAGATCATGGTCAAGTACAAGAAATCCGATCGTGAGAACATCGAACAACTCAAGGAACTCGAGATCAAGACCATGTACGGTACGGTGGTCAAACTCAAGGATGTCGCCGCAGTGAAGGAAGGGCTGACCTCACTGGTGGTGAACCGACAGAACCGCGAACGGATCGTTACCGTCGGCGCGCGACTTACCGACAACACCGCCATCGGGAAGGTGGGCGTGGAGGTCAAAAAAGCGCTGGAGCGGGCCCAGATACCCTCCGATGTCGAGGTGATCTACGGCGGCAGCCTGAAAGACCAGCAGGAGACCACCGGCGACCTGCTGAAACTTCTTCTCTTGGGCATCATACTCGTCTATCTGGTCATGGCGGCGCAGTTCGAGTCGTTCGTCGATCCCTTCGTCATCCTTTTCTCTATACCTTTTGCGATCACCGGTGTCATCGGCGGTCTTCTGCTTACGGGGCACACGCTGTCGGTGCCCGCCTTCCTCGGGATGATCATACTGGTCGGCGTCGTGGTCAACAACGCGATCGTGCTGATCGACTATACCAATATACAGAAGGCGAAATTCAAATTCTCGATGGACGAGGCGCTCGTCTACTCGGGATCGCGACGCCTCCGGCCGATACTCATGACCGCCACGACCACCATCTTCGGTATGATACCGCTCACCCTCATGCGAGGGGATGCGCACGAGGTGTTCAACCCGATGGGGGTTGCGGTCGTTTTCGGGCTCACCTTCTCGACCGTCATCACCCTGATCATCATCCCCTGCGCCTATTCGGCGGTCGACGGATTCCTGAGAAAGCATAACTGGAGAAAAGATACTACCGAGACGCTATAATGCGGAGGCTCATCATGGTGCAACGGATACTCATTACGACACTCATAACGGCAGTGATGCTGCTCATCGCCGCCTGCGGCAGCGGCAACGCCGGTGAACAGCCGGCGGCGGCGGTACAGCCGCGCAGGGAGGTGACCAAGGAGGTGCGGCTGGTAGAGCCGCTCCGGAAAAAGGGGGCGGTGACCATCCGCGAGTCGGTGACGCTCGCTCCCGAGGAGAAGGGTGCGGTCGCCTCCGAGGTGGGCGGCACGGTGCTCAAATTCCATGTCGAGGAGAATCAGCGGGTGAAGAAAGGGCAGATCGTCGCGACGCTCGACGCCACCGACTACATACTCGGCCTCGAACAGGCGCGGGCGGGGGTGGCGGCGCTCGAAGCGCAACATGCCGGACTCGGCAACGACTACCAGCGGCTCAAGGGACTCTATGAGAAGGGAGCCGCCTCCAAACAGCAACTCGACGGCATCGAGACGCAGTACAACGCGCTGGAGAAACAGATAGAGGCGAACCGCAAGGCGGTCGCGATGATGGAGAAGAATGTCGCAAAAACGCAGGTCCGCGCGCCGTTCGACGGGGTGATCACCCGCAAGGCGCTCGCGGTCGGCGGCAAAACGGTGGTGATGATGCCCAACAGCGCCGATGTGGCCTATATCGAGAAACTCGACCGGCTCAAGGTGAACATGCAGGTGAGCGAGATCTACTTCGGCGAGATCGGTCCCGGCGATCCGGTGTCGTTCTCCATCCCGGCGCTCGGGCGGAGCGTCGAGGCGAAGATCCATTCGAAGGGAAGCACGCTTAACGACATGAAGAAATTCAGCATCATCGTCTACATCGAGAATAAGGATATGTCGATCCCGTCGGGCATCTCGGCGATCGCGACCATCAGGACCAGAGAGCGGGAGCGGATCATCGTCCCGCCGACCGCGGTCAGGACCACCGGCGACCGTAACGGCTCGGTCTACACCATCGACAACGGCGTGGTCGCGGCACGCAGCGTCATCACCGGCTTCCCCTTCGAAGAGGGACTGGAGGTAAGCGGCGACATCCCGGCGCGGATCGTGAGCGACGCATCGCTGGTCAAGGCGGGCGAAGCGGTCTCGGCAAAACAGTAGGGGGGCGCGTCATGTTCCTCGCGAACCTTTCGATACGCAACCCGGTCTTCATCGCGGTCATCACCGCCGCCATCATTGTCTTCGGACTCATGGCCTATCAGTCGCTCGGCGTGGGTCTTTTCCCCAACGCCGATCTGCCGATAGTCACCGCGGTCGCGGTCTATCCGGGGGCCGACCCCGAAACGATAGAGAAGGATGTCGTCGAGAAGATGGAGAACGCCGTCTCTTCGATATCGGGCATCAAACACATTCAGGGCTATGCGCTCAACTCGGTCGGCCAACTCGTGGTCACCTTTGACGACAGCATCGATATCCGCGTCGCGTCGCAGGATGTCCGCGACAAACTCGCCACCATTCAATCGACCTTTCCGGAGGATGTCGAAACGCCGATCGTCGAGAAGGTCGACTTTCAGGCGCTCCCGGTGCTGTCGCTGGTGGTCAACGGACCGGCGGGCGAAAAACCGAGCGAAGTGACCCGCATCACCGAAAAACAGGTCAAAAATCAGATACAGACGCTCTACGGCGTCGGTTCGGTCAATATGTACGGCGGCCGGAAGCGCGAGATCAAGGTCCTGCTCGACCCGCTCAAGATCGAAGGGGTGAACATCCCCGCCTTCAGTTTCATCCAGATGCTCAAGGGAACCTTCCTTGAAGTGCCGGCGGGCGGCGTCAAACTGCTGGGCGACACCGAGGAGATCACCGTCAAGACCACCTCGGAACGCAGCGACATAGAACAGATACGCGATACGCCGCTCTTTGCGATGGGCGCCTCCAAGATACTGGTCCGCGACATCGCGAAGGTCGAGGACGGCCTGCAGGAGGAGACCTCCGCGTCGTTGCGCGACCTCAATCCGACCATCGCGCTCCAGATACAGAAACAGGGGGGCGTCAATGTCGTCAGGATGGCCGACGATATCAAGAAGGAGATCGTGAAGATACGGGCCAACCTCCCCGCGGGCTACACCATAGATATCGTCTCCGACAACACCCCCTTCGTCAAGATGTCGGTCGATTCGGCGGTCGAGGATATCGTCATCGGCGCCTTCCTCGCCATCATGATAGTGTTCCTGTTCCTCCGCAACGGCCGCGCCTCGTTCATTGTCGGGATAGCGTTGCCGGTATCGGTCATCGGCACTTTTCTGGCCATCAGCGCGCTCGACTATTCGCTCAACATGGTCACGACCATGGCGTTGTCGCTCGCCATAGGGCTTCTGGTCGACGACGCGATAGTCGTCATCGAGAACATCTTCCGCCACATGGAGATGGGAAAGGGCCGCATGCAGGCGGCGCTCGACGCCACCCAAGAGATAGGTTTCGCGGTCCTCGCCATTACGCTCACCATCGTCGCCGTTTTCGGCCCCATCGTCTACATGACCGGCATGGTCGGCAAGATCATGCGGCAGTTCGGCGCCACCATCGCGATATCGGTCATGATATCGCTGATGGTCTCCTTCACCGTCACGCCGCTCCTGTCGTCGCTCATGCTCAAGGAGGAATCGAAGAGGTTCTTCCTCTACCGCGGGATGGAGGCGCTACTGGTGTGGCTCGAGAACGGCTACTCGAAGATAATAGCGCTGGTCCTGCGCAACCGTCTGACCAAGGTGACGGTCTTTATTACCGGCGTACTGCTGTTCGCCGGCGGTCTTATGCTCGCCACGGTGCTCAAGACCAACTTCATGGACAAGATGGATCAGGGCGACTTCGACATCAACATCGAACTCGCGGGCGAGGCCTCGATAGACCGTTCCAAGGAGGTCGCCGAAGATGCGGTGCGGGTCGTCACGCAAAAGCCGTGGGTCGATTTCACCTTCACCACCATCGGCGGCGGTCAGCGCAACGAGAAGAACAAGATCGTCCTGCGGGTCAAGATGGTCGACCTGCACGAACGCTCCATTACCCAGATCGAGGCGATGGATGAGATGCGCGTCGAATTGGCCTATCTCCGGGAAAAGTACGGCGCCGTTTTCGGCGTTGCCGAGAAGAACGAATTCGGCGGCGGCGGCATGATGCCGATCATGTTCAACATCATCGGCCCCGATTACGAGGAGATACGGCGCGACGCGGCGGGGCTCATTTCGTTCATGGAACACGACGGCGGCTATACCGACATCAACAGCTCCGACAAAGGACAGAAGAAGGAACTGCGCATCAAGCTCGACCACGAGAAGGCGGCCGAACTCGGGGTCAGCCCGTTCGAGACCTCCATGGCGCTGCGCTATCTCTTCTCGGGCGAGAAGATCGCCAACTTCAAAGATGGCGGCGACATGTACGACATCAGGGTCTATCTCGACCCGGACTACAAGTCGATCGACTACATCCGCAATCTGCCGCTCAAGGGTGCCGACGGCAGGATCGTCCGAGTCGCCGATGTGGCCGAGGTGACCTACGGCGCCTCCGAGGTCATCATCACGCGGCTCGAGCGGAACCGGCTCATCACGGTCACGGCCGACTACGCCTCATCGACCTCGCTGGGCGTGCAGGTCGAGAAGGCGAAGGCTTACGCCACGGCGAACTTTTCGCCCAAGAACCGGCTGACGATGGGCGGCGAGGCCGAGATGATGGAGGATACTTTCGCGTCGCTCTTCCGGACGATGTTCATATCGATATTCCTCATCTACATCATACTCGCTTCGCAGTTCAACTCCTTCATCCACCCGCTCACCATCATGTCGGCGATCCCCTTTGCCATCACCGGCGCCTTCTTCAGTCTCTGGGTGACCGGGATGTCGCTGTCGATGATGAGTTTCATCGGCGTCATCATGCTGATGGGGCTGGTGACGAAGAACTCGATCCTGCTGGTCGATTTCTCCATCGAGCGGATGCGGCACGGCTTGACGGCGGCACAGGCGCTCGCCGAGGCGGGGCGGATACGGCTGCGGCCCATCCTCATGACGACGCTCGCCATCATCTTCGGCATGATACCGGTCGCCATCGCCACCGGCGAAGGGGCCGAGATAAAACATCCGATGGCGTGGTCGGTCATGGGAGGCGTCATCTTCTCGACGATCGTCACCCTGTTCATCGTCCCGGTGATATTCAGCTTCTTCGATATGTTCACCCGCCACGGGAAGAAGGATCGGCCGACTACGGAGTGACGACCGGCAGGTAGAAGGTGAACCGGCTTCCTTTGCCCGGTTCCGATGCCACCGCAAAAGCGCCGCCGTGTTGTTTGACTATCGAATACGAGGTCGCCAGTCCCAGACCGTGACCCTGTTCCTTGGTGGTGAAGAACGGATCGAATATCCGCGTCAGAATTTCCTGCGGGATACCGATCCCGGAGTCGATGACCGATACGGCGATATAGGGCCCTTCCGACAGCGCTGTGTGTTCCTCGCGGCCCACCGGGGCGATCCGCGCCGCGACGGTGATGACGCCGCCCATCGGCATCGCCTGCTGTGCGTTGCGCACCAGATTGTCCAGCACCTGCGCCATTTGGCCGGTATCGTAAGCGCAGGGCGGCAGGTCGCGCGGCAGGTCGAAACGGCAGGAGACGGTCGAACCGCTGAGGGCAAAGCGAGTCGTTTCCTCGATGAAGGGGCTCAGCGATCCGACCTTTTTGACCGGCGCGCCTCCTTTGGAGAAGGTGAGCAGTTGGCGGGTCAGGCCACGCGCCCGGTCAATGGAATCCATCGCTTTGGACAGATACCGCGAGGTCTCTTCGGCCGTCGGCGCGATACGGGCGAGGTCGATGTAGCCGAACAGACCGGCGAGCAGATTGTTGAAATCGTGCGCGATGCCGCCGGCCAGCACGCCGAGCGATTCGAGTTTCTGCGACTGGAGGGCGTGTTCCATCCATTTCCGCTGTTCGGTGACATCGCGGTTCACCGCGCCGAATTTCCATCCCTTCGCAGTCTTGATGGGGAAGATCGTCTGTTCGAACCATACGGTGTTGCCGTCGGGAAGGATGCTTTTGAATTCCCGCGCGCCGCGGAACGGCGGCTCGCCGGTCGCCAGTGCCCGCTCGACCGCCTGCTTGAGTTGGGTATGACGCTCCGGGGTCCGTTTCTCGGGAGGCAACATGCGGAACATGATGTCCCACTGAAAAGATCCGATCGCCTCTTTTTCCGGGATCCCCGATATCTTTTCGAGCATGCGGTTCCAGACGACGATCCGCCCCTCCTCATCGATCAGATTGATCCCCTCGTTGGTCTCCTGTATCAGCAGACGGTACCGTTCCTCGCTCTCGCGCAGGGCCTCTTCGATCTTTTTTCGATCGGTGATGTCACGGTAGATAGACTGGTAGGTGCCGTCGGGCATCATTTTGGTGCGCATCTCGATGATGACCTCGGTGCCGTCGGGTCTTCGGATGGTCCGTTCGCTGAGTACCGCTTCTCCTTTTCTCAGGAGATCGAAACGGAACGGTGTTTTTTGGAGGCTCTCCGGCGTGAAGGACATTTCGCTGACATGTTTTCCGACCAGATCCTCCCGCGCTACCCCGGTCATGGCGCACATCTGGTCATTGGCTTCGAGGATGATCCCTTCGGGGGAGCCGAGCAATATGCCGTCAGCCGCTAGGGCGATAAGCCCGCGATAGCGCCCCTCGCTTGCTTCGTGTGCCGGTGTCCCCGTTGTCGTGTCGGCGCGTTCTTTCATGCAACACCTCTTCGTGTGTCCGGGGATAGTATAATGGCTCGGAGCCGACAGGCAAAGAAAATCTGATGCTAGCCGACCAGTTTGATGACGAGCACGTTGAGCGGCGCGGTCCCTTCGTTGGTCCAGCCGCGCAGGGTGTCGGCGGGACATTCGACGAGGCTTCCCGCCGCGTGACGCTCCGCCCCGTCGGCGGTGCGGAGCGTGCCGGTCCCTTCGATGACGAAGAAGAGGACCGGCATCGGCATCGTATGCAGGGCGAGTCCTTTGCCCGGTTCGATGGCGAGATGGACGATCTCGGCCTTCGGATGGGCTGCGAGCCGTTTCCCGATCATCCCCTCCTGAGAGAAGACGACCGGCGCGCTCTCAAGGGTCGTGCGGGCAAGCGCCGTCATCTTATTTCCCCGCCATCATCGCGGTCACATCGGCTTCGACCGTGCCGATGGGCTTGATATCGAAGTTCTCGACCAGCACCTTGGCGACGGCGGGCGACAGGAAGCCGGGGAGCGTCGGCCCGAGGCGAATGCCCTTCACGCCGAGGTGGAGGAGCGCCAAGAGGACCAGCACCGCCTTCTGTTCATACCACGCGATATCGAAGCTGATGGGGAGTTTGTTGATGTCGTCGAGTCCGAAGACCTCCTTGAGTTTGAGCGCGATGACGGCGAGCGAGTAGGAATCGTTGCACTGACCGGCGTCGAGCACGCGCGGGATGCCGCCGATATCGCCGAGCGGGAGTTTGTTGTATTGGTATTTCGCGCAGCCGGCGGTGAGGATGACCGCATCCTTCGGGAGCGCCTCGGCGACCTTCCGGTAATAGTCGCGTTCCTTGTGACGGCCGTCGCAGCCCGCCATGACGACGAAGCGTTTGATCGCGCCCGACTTGACCGCCGCGACCACCTTGTCGGCCACCGCGAGCACCTGCGTCCGGGCGAAGCCGCCGACGATCTTCCCGTCTTCCAACTGTTCGGGCGACTTGCAGGTCTTGGCAAGGGCGATGAGTTTCGAGAAGTCCTTCATCTTGCCCGGTTCGCGGTCGGCGATGTGGGTCATGCCGTCGAAGCCGACGACCCCGGTGGTGAAGATGCGTCCCTTGACGCCATCCTTCGGCGGGACCAGACAGTTCGAGGTCAGCAGCACCGGGCCGTTGAATTTCTCAAACTCTTCCTTCTGGTGCCACCACGAGCCGCCGTAGTTGCCCACGAGGTTGTCGTACTTGCGGAAGAAGGGGTAGTAGTGGGCCGGCAGCATCTCGGAGTGGGTGTAGACATCCACGCCGGTCCCCTTGGTCTGTTCGAGCAGGTCGTGAAGATCGCGCAGGTCGTGGCCGCTGATGAGGATGCCGGGATTATTGCGGACGCCGGTCTTTACCTCGGTGATGACCGGGTGGCCGTAGGTGGTGGTGTTCGCCTCGTCGAGAAGCGCCATCACCGCAACGCCCTCCGCGCCGGTCTTGAGGACGAAGGCGGTCAGATCGCCTGCCGATTTGGTGTCGTCGATGATGGTCGCGAGCCCTTCGAGGATGAACTCGAATACCTCTTTCTTGTGGAAACCGAGGGCGTAGGCGTGTTCGGCGTAGGCGCTCATCCCCTTGAGGCCGTACAGGATGATGGCGCGGAGCGACCGGACATCCTCGTTCTCTATCGCCATCCAGCCGCCGCGGCCCGATGCCGCCGCCGCTTTTATCTCATCGTCGTTCTTCGGGCTCCACGCCGCTTCGGGCGGGATGGTCGCGAACTTCATGCCGCGTTTATCGCATTCGGCCTTGAAGCGGTTCTTGATCTCCTGACCTTCCTTGATCCAGCGAATGAAATCCTTTTCGTCGAAGTTGGCGTTGGTGATGGTCGCGAAAAGACCCTTCACGACGAAGAAGGCTCCTTTCTCGTCGTAATATCCTTTCTTCGCCAGTTCGTGGCCGTAGAAGCCGATCCCCTTCATCGTGTAGATGAGGATATCCTGCAGATTGGCGACCGTTTCGCTTTTGCCGCAGACCCCCTGCTGTTTGTCGCATCCCTTGTTGCGGGCCGTTTCCTGACACTGATGACAGAACATGCTCATGATCTCCTCCACAGAGTGTTGTTATAGGAACCAGACACGGTATACTACCTTTATAACTTGCGGCCGTCAAGGCTGATGGTGACCGTTTCGAACGGCATCACCTCGCCCGAGTTCTTTATCGCCTGCTTGACGATCTCAATCATCCCGCCACAGCAGGGGACCTCCATCCGGACCACCTTGATGCTTTTCGGTTTTCCGGCGCGGATGATCTCGCTGATCTTGTCGACATAAGCGCCGGCATCATCGAGTTTCGGACAGCCGATGAGCACCACCTTGTCCTTGATGAACTCGCGGTGCGTCTCGGCGTAGGCGTAGGCGACGCAGTCGGCGATGACCACGATGTCGGCCTCCTTGAAGTAGGGGGCGTAGGGGCTCGCGAGATGTATCTGCACCGGCCAATTCTTCAATTCGGAATTCAACCGACCGGCCGGGGCGCTCCCATCGGGACGCCCTTTCTCCGCGCCGCCGCCGTGCATCGCCTTTTTCAGATCCACGACCTTCGACCCGGGACAGCCGCCGCCGTGACCGTGGTGATGACCGTGATGTTCTTTGCCGTGGTCGCCGCAGCCGCAGGCGTCGCCGTCCGGTTTCCCGTGGACGATCTCCTTCGGGTCCATGCCGTGTTCGCGGACCACCGCGAAGGCCTCCTGCAGAAGATCCATCGCGCCGTGGTCGCGCAGGTGGAGGAGGTGGGCGCGGATGGTGTTGCGTCCCGCCGGAATGATGTTCTTTTCCATCACCAGCCGTTCATTGTACGGTTCCGCCTCGCGCTCTTCGACGGTGATGGCTGCCTCGGGGCAGTGGCCGAGGCATGCCCCCAGACCGTCGCAGAACAGGTCGCTGATGAGCCGCGCCTTGCCGTCGATGATCTGGAGCGCCCCTTCGGCGCAGTTGGGGACGCACAGGCCGCAGCCGGTGCATTTGTCGTTGTCGATCCTGATTATTTTCCGTTTTGCCATGACCGTCGCCTCCGTTGTTGAAATACCGGACTCTCAAATCCTGTATAGCGCAAAAAAGGAGTTGCGTCAACATAAATCCGAAATTATTTTTCATAAAGGACCTATGTGTCCGATAAACAAGGGGGATATTTTTTCCGGGGACGCCGGGAGTCCCGCTCACCGCCTTACTATATTAAGGTGGTAGAAAAATTTGTGCGGGCGGGGTCAGTGTGCGGGCGGGGTCAGCGGGCGGGGTCAGTTATTCATTTTACATTTTAACCCGGACCACCTTATTAATTATATATGGTAGCCACCGCCTAAGAGGTGGAGGAAAACCGTTGCGACGGGCACTCCCCCCTTTTGCTTGACACCTCCCCGGCTTCTTGGTACTTTCACCAGAGTCTGGTGAGGTAAAGGATATGCAGGAAAGACAAAGCGAGATCGTCAGTTGTCGGCACTTGAACGGCAAAGAAAAGAGGAGGGGCATGATATGACAAAAAAGAGCCTGAACTTATTAATGCGTCCCACGGATCTCGGTTCCCGGATTCATGTTGTCCGCAGTGTCCAAGTGATCTTGGACAGTGATCTGGCGGAACTATACGAGGTAGAGACCAAGCAGATAAATCGCGCGGTAAAACGAAATGCGGAACGGTTCCCGGCGGAATTCATGTTTCAATTGACGGAAGCGGAAGTGGAAAGTTTGAGGTTCCAATTTGGCACCTCAAACGCAAATCGTGGCGGTCGCCGCTATCTTCCCTATGCTTTTACCGAGCAGGGAGTCGCCATGCTTTCGGCCGTTCTGCGTAGCGAGACAGCGGTTCGAGTAAGCGTACAGATCATGCGGGTGTTTGTCGAAATGCGCAGGTTCTTGCAAAACAATGCACAGATGTTCTCTCGCCTCGATTCGGTAGAACGACGGCAGATAACCTTCGAATCGGAAACGGCTCAGAATTTCGAGAAGGTGTTTGATGCTTTGGGGCAACAGGCGGAGCCTCCGAAACAGGGAATCTTTTACGACGGGCAGATCTATGATGCCTATACCTTTGTCGCCGATCTGATCCGGCGGGCGCGGAAATCGCTTGTCCTGATCGACAATTATGTTGACGATACGGTTTTAACGCTTCTTGCCAAGCGGAAGGATGGAGTGTCGGCAACCATATATACGAAAAACATATCCCAAGGGATTGCGCTTGATCTGAAGAAGCACAACGAACAGTACCCGCCGATCACCATCGTGGAATTCAAAGAGGCGCATGATCGTTTTCTGATCGTGGACGAGAAAGAGACATATCACCTCGGAGCATCGCTCAAGGATTTAGGTAAAAAGTGGTTCGCGTTCTCAAAGCTTGAGTGCGGCACGATGGAAATATTGAGTAAACTCAAGGTTATCTGACATGAAAGGCAGTCGCCATGCCCGACGGTGATTTCTATGAATATTGAATCCGTAGGTGCCCGTTTGATCTTCCCCACATTTTCCGCGCACGAGTTTGACTCTTCTTTCGACTTCGGATAGACTGCACCCCGGCGAAACCCTTTCGGAGGTCTTTGATGAAGCAACTGGGCGCGGTCCTCTTATCCGAAAAACCTTTTTCCGAGATCGTCATCGGCAACACCGCCATCGTCCGGGCGATGATCGAGACCGGCACGCGGGTGGTGACCAGTTACCCCGGATCGCCGACCCCCGAGATCGCCGAGGCGATAAAGAGCATCCCGCACGACCAGCGCCCTTTCTACTTCGAGTTCTCCACCAACGAAAAGGTGGCGACCGAGGTGGCCTACGGCGCGTCGGTGAACGGCCATCTGTCGTGCGTCTTTTTCAAGAGCGTCGGGCTCAATGTCGCCGCCGACACCTTCGTCCAGCTCGGCCACATGAACCTCATCGGCGGGATGGTCATCGTCTGGGGCGACGATCCCGGCGCCCACAGTTCGCAGAACGAACAGGACAACCGCCATTTCGCGCTCCTTTCCTATACGCCGGTGCTCGAACCGGCGACACCGGCGGAGGTCTACTCCTTTTATAAAGAGGCGGCGCGCATATCGGTCGAGAAGGGGATGCCGGTGGTGCTCCGGCTCACGACCCATGTCTGCCACCAGAAAGAGAAAGTGACCTTCGGCGGCTGGGAGCCGCAGCCGTGGGATAAGACGCCGCGCTTCGACCCGCAGAACGGTCCCTATGTCCCGATCACGACCGAGGTCTTCCCGATGAAACGGCGCGCCCTCAAACGGCTGGAGGAGCTGTCGGCCCTCTTCGACGCATCGCCGGTGAACCGGAGCGAGGACCACAGGAACCGCGACCGCGGCGTCATCACCTTCGGGACCACCTACCTTTCGCTCATGGATGTTCTTCAGAATGCCGCGCAGAAGCCCGACATACTGAAGCTCGGTACGATACATCCGCTGCCGATGCGGCTCATACAGGCGTTCCTCGAAAGTCACCGCGAGGTGAAGATACTTGAAGAACTCGACGCCGTCATCGAGCCGCAGGTCAAAGCGCTTGCCTACGACCAAGGGATCAAAACCCGTATCAGCGGCAAACGCGACGCCGAGGAATGGGTCGGCGAATACACCCCCGACAAGGTGTACGGCATACTGCGCAGCGAATGGCCCGATATGCTCCCCGAGCAAGCGGCGCGGCCGACCGGACAGCCTTATGCGCCGAAGCGGCCGGCGCAGATGTGTCCCGGCTGCGGTCACCGGAGCGCCTTCTACGCGATAAAGAAAGCGCTCGCCGCGACCGACATCAAGGTGGGCGACATCGGGTGCCATTCGCTCGGCTTCCTGCCGCCCTACAAGATGAATGAACTGCTCATGTGCATGGGCGCCTCGGTGCCGATGGGGTCGGGATTGTCGCTCTTCCAGACCGAGCGCAAGGTGGTCGCCTTCCTCGGCGATTCGACCTTCTTCCACGCGGGACTGCCCGGCATCATCAACGCGATATTCAACCGGCACAAGGTGACGCTCATCCTCATGGAGAACGGTACCACCGCGATGACGGGCCATCAGGACCATCCGGCGGTCGGGAAGAACTTCAACGAGATCACCGACGCGATACCGGTGCGCCGCGTGCTTGAAGGACTCGGCGTGAAACATATTTTCGAAGTGGACGCCTACCAGCAGGGGAAACTCATCGAGCTGGTGAAGCAGGCGGTTGCGATACCGGAGTTCTCGGTGGTCATCGCGAAGCATCCCTGCATGCTGAAGTACATGCGGGAACAGCGCCGCAAACCCGATTTCACGGAAAAGCAGGTCATGGTGCCGCCCGAACTGTGTGACGGCGTGCATGAATGTGTCGAAAAGTTCGCCTGCCCGACCTTCACGCGACTTCCCGACGGCAAGGTGACGGTCAACACCGATCTGTGCATCGGCGACGGATCGTGCATCCAGACCTGTCCGTCCAAGGCGATCAAACCGAAAGCGTAGGGAGAAGGCCATGACGATGAACATCTATATCACCGGGGTCGGCGGACAGGGTATCGGGATGCTCAGCGAGGCGCTCATCCGGGCGGCCGACCACGCGGGGCTCGCGGTCAAGGGGGTCGATACCCACGGGCTGGCCCAGCGAGGCGGCATCGTGGTATCGCATCTGCGGGTCGGCGGCGACATCCATTCGCCGCTCATACCTGAAGGTCAGGCCGATATCGCGGTGGCGCTTGAACGGCATGAGGCGCTCCGGGCGCTCAACGGTTTTGTGAAGGATGGGGGCACGCTCGTCTGGTACGATACGGTCTGGCAGCCGCTTGAGGTCCGTGTCGGCGCGGCGCCGGAGGTGGCGCGCGAGACGGTCGCGAAGGAATGCGAACGCCGCAGGGTGAAGAACCTCCGGGTCCGGGTCGACGATCTGCCCGATACGCGGATGCAGAATGTCGCGCTGTTGGCCACGATATGCAAAAGAGAACTCATCCCTGGCGTCAAACGGGAACACTACGAGGCGGCGATGGGCGATCTGATGGATGGTAAGATGTTGGAGAAGAATAAGGCACTTTTTGCGAAACTGAGCGGAATGGAGCGATAGACCAACGACGAGGTGTACCATGGCCGAGAAACGGACAACACCCAAGAAGAAAAAACCGACCCCCTGCGGTGAGACGCCTTCAAAGAAGCGTTCTTCCGGCGAAGCGGCGGTGCGGGCGCGGGAGCTCGAACAGCTCGTCGCCGAACGGACGGCGGAACTCGAACGGCGGAACCGTCAGCTCGAAAAGGATATCCTCCTGCGGAAGGAGGCCGAAGAGGCGCTCCGCCGTTCGGAAGAACGGTATCGCATCTTGTCGGAACTGACGATGGATTCGGCGTCGAGCATTATGCTCCTGCCCGACGGACGCTTTCATCGCGAATGGGTCGCCGACAAACTGTTCCGCGAGTACGGCTACGATCCCTCGGAAGTGGATACTCTTGAGAAGTGGATCGGCATGCTACATCCCGACGACCGCGAGATGGCGAAAAAAGGATTTGCCGAGGTGCTCAGCGGCCGCACCGTTTCGCGGGAGGGACGCATCATCGATAAAAAAGGACAGCAACACTGGATCGTCAATACGATATATCCCCGTTTCGACGGCCACAGCCGCCGCGTCATCGGTTTCATCAGCGCGGTGCGCGAGATAACGGAACGGAAACAGATGCTCGACAGCATCCAGCGGATACAGAATCTCGACCGGCTTGCGGTCCTTTCGGGCGGCATCGCCCACGATTTCAACAACCTTCTTTCGGCGATGTTCGGGTATGTCGACATGGCGCGCACGGTGGCTACCGACGACCGCATGCGTCAATTGCTTGAAAAAGCGCTTCAAAGTTTCGACCGGGCGCGAGACCTTACTCAGCAGCTTCTCACCTTCGCAAAGGGGGGCATTCCGCACAAACGGATCGCGCCATTGGGGCCGGTGGTCCAGCACGCCGCCGAGTTCTCGCTGGCCGGTTCCACGGTCCGTTGTTGTTGCGATTTTCCCGGCGATCTGTGGCTTTGCGATTTCGATCAGAACCATATCGGACAGGTCGTTAGTAATCTTGTCCTCAACGCGAAAGAGGCGATGCCGCGCGGCGGTGTCATCGAGATGGCGGCGGAAAATCATGTCGTGGTCGCGGAGGATGATCCTTCACTTCGGAAGGGCAAGTACATAAAATTGACCGTACGGGATCGCGGGACCGGCATCGCTAAAGATGTTCTGCCGCGCATCTTCGATCCTTTTTTCACGACAAAACCGAAGGGAAGCGGGCTGGGACTCGCCATTTCCCATTCGATCATCCGCAAACACGGCGGGCGTATCGATGCCGAATCGGAACCGGGCGTCGGCACCGTTTTCACCGTTTACCTGCCCGCGTCTGACGGTGAGACCTCTGCGGTGATCGCCGAACGCGAGCCGCTTCTCAAACGGAGCGGCAGGGTGCTGGTGATGGATGATGACGCCGCTATTCGGGACCTCGCGGTCGAAATGCTCTCTTCGCTCGGATTCACGGCGGTCGCCGTTCCGAACGGAAGCGAGGCGATCGAGCGTTACGCGGAAGAGATGCGATCCGGAACGCCGTTCGACGCGGTATTGTTGGATCTCACCATGCCGGGCGACGTCGGCGGGGTGGATACCCTCGAAGCGTTGCGCGCCATCGATCCCGCGGTCGTTGCGGCGGCATCGAGCGGTTACTCGGAAGACCCCGTCATGGCCTCACCGGCGCAATATGGGTTCCGGGAAAGCCTGCGCAAGCCGTACCGCCTCCGCGATATGGCGGAACTCATGAGCAGACTTTTCGTATAACGATCAGCCGACAAAAGGGAAATCGCGTTCATACGACCAGCGCTGTTGCTCGTGGTCGAGTTCGGTGACCCCCAACCCGGTCAGCAGGAAACGGCGGGGCAGTACCAGTTCTTCGGCGATCTTCCGCACTATCGGCAGATGAGCGGCATCCAGCGCGCCCGAAAGGGTACAGTGCGGGACCCACTGGTCGGTGCGGTAATAGGGGACGAGTGCACGGGCACAGCCTGCCGCCGCCGTATCGATCCGCCGGTGAAGGGCGCGGATGCGTCGTCCGGGGCGCACGGCGAGATAGGCGGTCATCCCGTCGAGGGTGAACAGGCCCAGATCGGTCAGTTCGATGCGTATCGGCGGGGTAGTGCGCGCTATCGCGGCGATATGCACGGCGGCGCGCTCTTTCCCACAGCCGGTGAAGATGGAAAAGGTCAGATGCGGCCGTGAGCCGGGGTATTCGTTCGCCCCGCAGGGAATGCCCGCTTTGCCGAGTCGATCCCAGAGGATGCGGACGTACGATTCCCCGCGTTGATCCATAAGGCCGATGACGGCGTAGGTGCGTGATGGTCGCAAGGGCACGAGAGCTCTCCGGTCTGAACCGCGGAAGTATCTCTTGCCCGCGCGGTGAAATCAATTTTTTCCCTGCCCGAAAAACGAAGTGGTTTTCTTGACTCGGGCTTGAGGGGCGAATATACTCACCGCGAACTTGTGATAAGGCGGGGTGCCGCTCGATGAATAATAGGCAACTGACCGGAATGCTTGTAAAACGCGGCATTCTGTCGCTTCCGGAACTCAAGAGCCTCGAGGAGAAGTCGCTCGAATCGGGGCAGGGGCTGAGAGACCTTCTGTTCAAAGAGGCTCGCATCGACGAGACTCAACTCGTCGATATGCTTTCGGAACAGTACAATGTGCCTAAAATAAGCGTCGCCGACCTTGAGATAGAGGCCGAGGTCATCTCGATACTCAATAAGCAGACCTGTCTGCGCTACAAAGTGGTGCCGATATCGCGTATCGGCAACACGCTGACCGTTGCGATGAGCGATCCTTCCAACATGAATGCGCAGGACGATATTAAATTCCTGACCGACTATAATGTCGAGGTGGTGGTCGCCTCCGAAAGCGAGATCATCGAGGCGATCGAGAAGTACTACGGCGCAATAGAGGCGCCCCAATCGAGTAGCGACGGCGGCGGCGATGCCGTTTTCAATCTCGACGAACTCCTCTCCGAGATGGAGGAGGTGCAGGTCGAGACCGGCGAGATGAAGGAGATGACCATCGAGGAGTCGATCCGCGAGGCGGGCGACGCGCCGGTGGTCAAATTGGTCAACATGATCGTGCTCGACGCGATCAAGAAGAAGGCCTCCGATATCCACGTCGAGCCCTACGAAAAGAGTTTCCGTATCCGCTTCCGCATCGACGGCGTGCTCTATGATGTGCTTCACCCGCCCAAACATATGCAGGATGCGATCGTCGCCCGCTTCAAGGTCATGTCGAATCTCGACATCGCCGAGAAACGGGTACCGCAGGACGGACGCATTAAAATCAAGATGGGCAAGGGACGTGAGATGGATTTCCGTGTTTCGGTCCTTCCCTGCATCTTCGGCGAAAAGACGGTTCTTCGTCTTTTGGATAAAAGCAACCTGCAGCTCGACATGACCAAGCTCGGCTTTTTCGAGGAACAGTTGGAAGGGTTCAAAAACGCGATCCATCGGCCCTACGGCATGATACTGGTCACGGGACCCACCGGCTCGGGTAAGACCACGACGCTCTATTCGGCGCTTGCGGAACTCAATAAGACCGATGTCAACATTTCCACCGCCGAGGATCCGGTCGAGTTCAACCTCGAGGGTATCAATCAGGTCCCGATACGCGAACAGGTCGGGCTCACCTTCTCGGCGGCGCTCCGCTCCTTCCTGCGGCAGGACCCCGACATTATCATGGTCGGTGAGATCCGTGACTTCGAGACGGCGGAGATCGCGGTCAAAGCGGCGCTCACGGGCCACTTGGTCATGAGCACCCTCCACACCAACGATGCCCCCTCGACGATAACGCGACTGCTTAATATGGGTATCGAGAGTTTCCTGGTCACTTCCTCGCTCAACGTCATCGCGGCTCAGCGGCTTGGCAGAAAGGTCTGCCAGAAATGCAAAGAGGAGATACCGATCGAGAAAAGCGTCCTGAAAGAACTTCAGGTCACCGACCAGATGATCGCCGAGGTGTCGGGCGGCGTACCGCGCATATTCAAGGGCCGCGGTTGCGACGCCTGTTCCGGCTCCGGATACAAGGGGCGTATCGCGTTCTACGAGGTCCTGCTGATGAGCGATGTGATGAAAGAGGCGGTTCTCAACGGCGCCAGTTCGATGGAGCTGAAACAGACCGCCCTGCAGGATGGGATGAAGTCGATGCGCATGTGCGCCAATCTCCATATGTTGGCGGGGGTCACCTCGATGGACGAGGTCCTGCGCAACACGGCGCCCGATTGATGCATAAAAACCCGCGAGGTATATGAATGGTCGATTCTTCCAGCGTATCGTTACAGGATCTGCTCACGCTGTTGATAGAACAAAACGCGTCGGATCTCCACATCACCTCGGGGAGCCCGCCGCAGTTGCGTATCGACGGTAATTTGCGACAGGTGAGCCTGCCGCCGCTATCGCCGACCGATACCAAGCGGCTCGCCTACAGCATCCTCACCGAACGCCAGAAAAAACAGTTCGAGGAGAACAACGAACTCGACCTTTCGTTCGGCGTCAAGAACCTCAGCCGTTTCCGCGCCAACATCTTCATGCAGCGCGGCGCGGTCGCGGCGGCCATCCGCGTCATCCCCTATAAAATACTCGATTTTGCGACGCTGGGCCTGCCGGAAGTCGCCGAAGAGATCGCCAAAAAACCGAAAGGTCTGGTGCTGGTCACCGGTCCGACCGGGAGCGGCAAATCGACGACGCTCGCCTCGATGATCGATTATATCAACCGCAACCGCAAGGGACACATCGTCACCATCGAGGATCCGATCGAGTTCATCCATACCCACAAGAACTGCATCGTCAACCAGCGCGAGGTCGGTTCCGACACCGCCTCGTTCGGCAAGGCGCTGCGCGTCATCCTGCGGCAGGACCCCGATGTGGTTCTCATCGGCGAGATCCGCGATATCGAGACGATGGAGACGGCGCTCGCGGTCTCAGAGACGGGCCACTTGTGCTTCGCGACGCTCCACACCAACAACACGATCGAAACGATCAACCGTATCATCGACATGTTCCCGGTCAACCAGCAGAGTCAGGTCCGCACCCAGCTCAGTTTCGTCCTGCAAGGGGTCTTGGCGCAGATACTGATACCCAAGAAATTCGGCGGCGGCCGCTCGATCTGCTGTGAGGTCATGGTGCCGACCCCGGCAGTACGCAACCTGATCCGCGAGAACAAACTTTCGCAGATATATTCCACCATGCAGTCGGGGCAGCGGGAGCATCATATGCAGACGATGACGCAGGATCTGGTGCGGCTCGTTCAGAAGGATATCGTCAGCATGGAAGAGGCGCAGCAGGTGGCGCCGAATCTCGAGGAGTTCGTCAGTCTGCTGTCAAGGGCAAAATAACGGCGGGGGCAGAGCATGGTCTATTTCAAGTATGTCGGCACCAACAAAAAAGGGGAGATCGTCAAGGGTGTTCTCGACGCCGACGACGAAAAGGCGGCGCGGCAGGCGTTATTTGCCCAGAATATCAAGGCCGACGAGATAAAAAAGGACTGGACCCGGATCGAACTGGGCGCTCAGAAAATCACGGCCAAGGATCTGGTCATCTTCACCCGGCAGTTCTCGACGATGATCAGCGCCGGGCTGTCCATCATACAGGCGCTCGATATCCTCGGCGCCAACGCCGAGAATCCCTCTTTCCGTAGGGTGATCAGAAAGGTCAAGCAGGCGGTCGAAGAGGGAAAGTCGCTCTCGGATGCCCTACGCGACCACAACACCGTTTTTGACAATCTCTACGTGAATCTCGTCGCCGCGGGCGAGGTCGGCGGTATACTCGATACGATCCTCGACCGTTTGGCGACCTTCCTCGAGAAGAACGACAAGATCGTCAAGAAGATCAAGGGGGCGCTTTCCTATCCCATGATCGTTATGGTCGTGGTCATCGGCCTCATCGCGGTCATGATGGTCTTCGTCATACCGACCTTCGCCGGCATGTTCCTGAGTCAGGGAAAGGAACTGCCCGGTCTGACCAGAATGATCGTCGATATCTCCGATTGGTTCCGGGCGAACATCGTTATTCTCGGCATTATACTGGCCGGTATCGTCATCGGGTTCAAGGTGATCATGAGAAATCCGCAGGCGCAGTATACCTTCGATAAACTGGTGCTGGGGTCGCCGGTCTTCGGCGATCTGGTCAAGAAGACCGCGGTCGCCCGGTTCACCCGTACGCTCGGTACGCTACTTTCTTCAGGCGTTCCGCTGGTCGACGGGTTGCTGGTCGTTTCGTCGACCGCCGGCAATCTGATCATCGAGGGCGGTATCAAATATGTGCGCGATCGGGTCATCGAAGGACAGGACATGACCACACCGCTGGTTGCGGCGAAGATATTTCCCCCGATGGTCGTTTCGATGATCGGCGTCGGCGAGGCGACCGGCGCGATGGATACGATGCTTTCGAAGATCGCCGACTTCTACGACGACGAGGTCGATGCGGCGGTCGGCAACCTCACCTCGATGTTGGAGCCGATCATGATGGTCATCATCGGATCGGTCGTCGGCGTGGTCATGGTCGCGATGTATCTGCCGATGTTCAAGATGGGCGAAGCGGTCGGCTAGGCATGGATATCTTCCGCGCCGAGGACCTCCGGAAGAACCTCTATTCCTTCTTTATTATCCGTTTCTTTTTTCTTTCGGCGCTTTTTTTCGCCTTTTTCCTTTTTCCTTTCATCAATGAGCAGGCGGAACTCTTTTCTTTCCGCAACAAATTGCTTCTGGTCATCATCTTTCTTTTCATACTCATCAATTTCGTTTCTTTGGTCGTCAACCGCGGACTTCGGCGGCAGGCGTGGTTGCGGATATTCGCCTATATGCAGTTCTTTCTGGAGCTCTTTTTCTGGATACTGGTCGCCTATCTGACCGGCGGGATATCCTCGCCCTACCTCTATGTCGTGGTGATCACCATTATGTACTCGGGCTTCATCCTCGACGAGAAGGGGGCCCTCTTTACGACCATCTCAAGCTTCTGTCTTCTCACGCTCATGGCTTTTTTCATCAAATCCTCGGTTCTTCCGATCATTTCGGTGGAGCTCATCGATCTCTATGCCCTCGCGTGGCCGCAGTTTTTTACCAAACTCTTCGTCTATCTTTTCTTTTTTTCGATAGCCGGCCTCATCGCGACGCGGGTCGCCCGCGCCATACAACGGGTCAATCGCGAACTGTTCGAGCGCGAGCTGATGTCGCAGGAACTCAAGACCCATTTCTATGCGATATTCAGTTCGCTTTCGATGGGCTTCATCATCACCCGCAACAAACGGTTGGTCTATGCCAATGATTTTGCCCATAAGACCTGCGTGCGGATCGAGGCTTTGATCGCGCAGGTGCTCGGCGCTCCGTATACCTACCTGAACTGGCTGGAGGTCCGTTGGGAAGGGCGGGTGCTTTATTACTCGGTTCAGCAGTATGTCGATAATCAGGAGGTGATCATCTTCTCCGACGTCACCGAGATGCGTCTTCGGGAAGACGAGAACCGCCGCCGCGAGAAGATGGCGGCGATCGGACAGCTGACCGCATCGATAGCCCACGAAATAAAGAATCCGATCGCAAGCCTCATCGGCGCGAGCGAGATCATGTTCTCCTCTTTTGAAACCGCCGATGAGGATACGAAACGACTCATGGACATCATCTCGCGGGAAGGGGCGCGGGTCAAAAAACTGCTCGACAGTCTTTTCACTTCGACCGAGGAGCGGCAACTTTCCCTGTCGGCCGTCAGCCTCAAAGCCCTTATCGAGGATATCTGCAAGGTGTTCGCGATGTCCTATCCCGCGATACGGATAGACCTTTCTCTGGACGATGTCTCATTGGAAGGCGATGCCGACCGCCTGCGCGAGGTGTTCTGGAATCTTCTGCTCAACAGCATCGAGGCGATGAAGAAACAGGGGGTGCTTTCCATCCGCACCGAGCGTGGTGAATCGTCGGTGGCCATCGTTCTGCGCGATCGCGGCGGCGGGATACCGGTCGAGAACCTCGAGCGGATATTCGACCCCTTCTTTTCCACCAAAAAACGCGGCACCGGCCTAGGATTGGCGGTGGTTTACAATGTCGTGAAAATGCATGGGGGCGCGGTGGGCGCACGGAATGTCGAAGGGGGCGCCGAATTCACGATAACCCTTCCGTATCGGCAGGAGGCGACGCATGGACAAGACTCGGATACTCGTCGTTGACGACGAGCTCAGCATGCGGCAGTTCCTCGAGATCCTCCTGAAAAAGGAGGGCTACGAGGTCGCGACCGCCGAGAACGGCGGGGTGGCGCTGAACAAGCTGCAGAAGGATGATCATGCCGTCATCCTCATGGACTACAATATGCCTGAAAGCATCGACGGCATCGAACTCCTCAACAAGATCCGTCGTCTGCGGCCGATGAGTCAGGTCATCATCATCACCGCCTACGCATCGACCGAGCAGGCGATAAAGGCGATAGAACTGGGCGCGCTCGACTATGTCAGCAAGCCCTTCAATGTCGCCGAGATAAAGGATATCGTCCGGCGCGCCGTCAACGAATACCATGCCAAGGCGCATACGGCGGGGGTCGCCGATACCGGCGGAGGGACTGCGGGTCAGACCGCCATCGTGGCGGAGAGCCCGGCGATGAAAAAGGTCCTACAGTACGCCGCGCAGGTGGCGCCGACCGATTCGATTGTGCTCATCACGGGGGAGAGCGGCGTCGGCAAGGAGATCGTCGCCCGTCATATCCACAACAACAGCGCCCGAAAGAACGGGCCGTGGTATCCGATAAACTGCGGCGCGATACCGGAGAGCTTACAGGAGAGTGAGCTGTTCGGGTACGAAAAAGGCGCCTTCACCGGCGCCGACAAGGTGAAGCGGGGCTATTTCGAGGTGGTCGGCAATGGGACGCTGTTCCTCGACGAGATCGGGGAACTTTCGGAGAACATGCAGGTGCGGCTTCTTCGGGTCCTGCAGGAGCGTGTTTTCATGCGGGTCGGCGGCGTCGAGAAGCTGGAGACCCGCGCCCGTCTTATCGCGGCGACCAACCGCGATCTGCATAAAGAGGTTGAGCAAGGCCGCTTCCGCGAGGATCTCTTTTTCCGTCTCAATGTATTTGAGATACATGTGCCGCCGCTGCGCGAACGACGCGAGGATATTCTGCCGTTGACCGCTCAGTTCATCGAGGAACTTTCGGCCCGGCTGGGACGCACCACCCGGCTTGAGGAGGCGGTGCAGCGGTTCCTCCTGCAGTACCCCTTCGCCGGTAATGTCCGGGAACTCCACAACATCATAGAGCGCGCCTTCGTCCTCTCGACCGGTCCGGCGATCACGATGCAGGAGGTGTCGGTTCGCCGTCCCGCCGATCAGATCGACGGGCATATCGTGCTGACCGAACCGGTCGATCTCGATACGATATTGGCCGATACCGAGCGGCGCTATATCGTCGCGGCGCTCGAGAAGGCGCATCGTAATCGTCACGAAGCGGCGATACTTCTCGGCATCACCGAACGGTCGCTCCGTTATCGCATGGACAAACTCGGCGTGAAGGATGGCGGCGATGCCTGAACTTTACCTGTATCATCCCGTCTTCCGTCAGACCTTTGCCGTGTTCGCCTTCCTGCTGGGCATGATGGTTGGTAGCTTCCTTAACGTCTGCATCTACCGCATCCCGGCGGGCAAATCCATCGTCTATCCGCCGAGCGGCTGTCCCCTGTGCGGCCACGCCATCCGCTGGTACGAGAACATCCCGGTCCTGTCATGGCTCGCTCTGCGCGGCCGCTGTTCCGGTTGCAAGGCGCCCATATCGATTCAATACCCGCTGGTCGAGCTGCTGACCGGGTTCCTTTTTCTGATGGCCTACATCGAATGGAATCTCTCGATAGATCTTCCGTTCATCTTCATCTATCTGGCGCTCCTTATCGTCATCGCGGGCATCGACATCAAGTCGCAGATCGTTCCGCACGTGCTGACCATCCCGGGGATCGCGTGCGGTCTGCTCTATGCCTATCTGGCCCCCGGGCACAGTTTTCTGTATGCCGTGGCGGGGCTTTTCATCGGCGGCGGCGCCTTATTGTTGGTGATCGTGACCTTCTATCTGGTGACCAAGAAGATCGGGATGGGAGGCGGCGATGTGATGATACTCGCCATGATCGGCAGTTATGTCGGCCCGACGAAACTTGCGCCGGTCCTCTTTATCGCGTCGCTGGGCGGTATCCTTTTCTTCTTTGCGATGCGTCTATTGTCCGGTAAACGCCGGATCGCCGGATCGATCACGGCCGACGATATCAAAGGCTCCGAGCATGACCTCGACCGGGTCATCTACTTTGGTCCCTTTCTGGCGCTCGGCGGAGCGATCATGCTGTTCGTCAGTGACGATACGATCATACGGTTACTGACCTTCTGAGGAGACGATGGACCAGAAAGAACGCGCACTTCGTTATCACCGCGAACCGTTCCCGGGTAAGATAGGTGTCTCTCCCACCAAGCCGTGTGTCACGCAGGACGATCTTTCGCTTGCCTATACCCCCGGTGTTGCGTGGCCCTGCCGAGTGATAGCTGATAACCCCGATGCGGTCTACGACTACACCGGGCGGGGTAATCTCGTTGCCGTGATATCGGATGGGAGCGCAGTACTGGGTTTGGGCGATATCGGCGCGCTCGCCGCCAAGCCGGTCATGGAGGGGAAGGCGCTCCTGTTCAAGCGGTTCGCCGGTATCGACGCGGTCGATCTGGAACTCGCCGAGCGCGACATAGAGCGTATCGTCGATATCGTCGCGGCGCTCGAGCCGTCGTTCGGCGGCATCAATCTCGAGGATTTCAATTCACCGCGCTGTTTCGCCATCGAGGAGAAACTGAAGGCGCGGATGGCGATACCGGTCTTCCACGACGATCAGCACGGGACGGCGGTCATCGCCGGAGCGGCGATACTCAACGGCCTCGATATCGTCGGCAAGAAGATCGGCGATGTCCGCGTCGCGATGAGCGGCGCCGGTGCGGCTGGGGTCGCCATCGCGCGGCACCTTATCCATCTCGGGATGAACCCCGAACAGATACACTGCAGTGACAAGGACGGTGTCCTGTACGAAGGGCGCGTCGAACGGGTGAGCCCGTGGCACGACTTCCTTTTCCGCAGGACCAACGCACGGAAACTCGCCGATATCATGCGCGGCGCCGATATCTTCATCGGGGTGAGCGTTAAAGGACTCGTCGACGAGGCGATGCTCCGTTCGATGGCGAAGAGTCCGCTCGTTTTCCCCATGGCCAACCCCGATCCCGAGGTCTCCTTTGAAACGATAGCGACCGTCCGGCCCGATGCCATCGCCGGCACCGGCCGCAGCGATCTTCCCAATCAGGTGAACAATGTTCTCGGCTTCCCCGCCATATTCCGCGGCGCGCTCGATGTCCGGGCCCGTGCCATCACCGACGGCATGAAGATAGCCGCCTCGCACGCTCTTGCCCGGATCGCCCGTCTGCCGGTCACCGACGCGGTGTTTACCGCCTACGGCCTTAAAACGCTGTCTTTCGGTCCCGGTTACCTGATACCCAAACCGTTCGATCTGCGTGTGCTCGTCGAAGAGGCATGTGCCGTGGCCGAAACGGCGGTGAAAGAGGGGATCGCCGGTATCGCGTCGTTCGATGCGGCGGCCTACCGTCGGTCGCTCGAAGATAGATTTCTGAAGGGATGAATGCCATGGTAAGTGGGATGCTGCAGGTCTACACCGGCAACGGCAAGGGGAAGACGACCGCCGCCATCGGCCTTGCGGTACGCGCTCTCGGCGCCGGGAAGAAGGTCTTCATCGCTCAGTTCGTCAAAGGGATGCGCTACAGCGAACTCAACCTGCTTGAAAAGCTCGACGGCCTTGAGTTGCGCCGCTACGGCCGCGACTGCTTCATCGTGAAGTCGCCGGAGCAGGCCGACATCGACCTTGCGCGGCAAGGGCTCGCCGAGGTGACTGCCATCCTGAAAAAAGGCGCACACGATCTGGTGATACTCGACGAAGCATCCATCGCGCTGTATTATAACCTCTTCTCGCTCGATGAACTACTCGCCGCCATTGGAGGCCGTGCGCCGCAGGTCGAGGTGGTCGTCACCGGCCGCTACGCGCCGCAGGGACTCATCGACGCGGCCGATCTGGTCACCGAGATGCGCGAGGAGAAACACTACTACACCAAGGGCATTCAAGCCCGCGAAGGGATCGAGAAGTGATCCGCGCAATGAATAAAGAAAAAGCGGGGATATCCGGCGCTGTGATGTTTGTCGGAGGTATGAGATGATCCGTCATGTGGTGATGTGGACGCTGTTCGAGTCGGCCGACGGTCATGACCGCGCCGCCAACGCGGTGCGGGCGAAGGAACGGCTTCTTGCATTGAAAGAGAAGATACCGGTCGTCCGGTCGCTCGAAGTGGGCGTCGATGTGCTCCGGTCGGAGCGCTCCTACGATCTCTGCCTCATCGCGACCTTCGAAACGCTCGCCGATCTCACGTTCTATAACGACCATCCGGCACATCGGGAGATCGTCGAATTCATGAAGAAGGTGCGCGAAAAGGCTATATCGGTCGATTTCGAGGCGTGATCCTTTTCCCGGAATTCCTTGCTTCCCGTTGCCGGCGGGGTAGTATCGCACCATGATCGGTATGTTGCACGAGGTAGCAATGAGAAGATACGCGCCGTTCCTGTTCACCATTCTTTTTTCCGCCCTGCTCTTGGCGGCGCCCGAGCGGTTCGATACTCCGCAGTCGCAACTGTGGCTCATCGCCAAGACCTTCCTCAAGCTGGCCGTCATAGCGGCACTGGTGGTCGGCATCATCATTTGGTACAAGAAGAACAAGCCGTAAAATCCCTGAGGTCTCTATGCTTGAACTGTTCGACATCAGCGTGGCGTGGATGCTGTGGAGCGTCGTGTTCAGCGCAGTGGGATTAGGCTATTTCGTCTATGGGCGCCGTCAGAAGATACCGCTGTTCAAGTGGGCGGGGGTCGCTCTGCTCATCTATCCCATCGCCGTTTCCGATACCTATGTGCTGGTCATCATCGGCGCGGCGCTCACGGCGCTCCCGTTCATCTTCAAGCCACAGGGATAGCTGCCTACATTAGTATAAGGTAGCGTCAGTCGGCGGTGCGGCGATTAAAGATGCGGCTGTATGTCTGGCCTTCGTAGCGGTGGTCGCGCAGCAGGGTGTCGGTCTCGGGCTGATAGGTGTAGGTGAAGCAGCTTCCCTGATCGCAACCGCCGTTCTCCGGGGTCCCGAAAACGGGGTGACTGTCGGCCGGGACGATGGTGACGCCGCCGGAATCGGCATCACAGCAGAAACGGACGTCGAAGATACAACGTCCTTCCCCATCGATGTCATAGGACAAGGTCAATACGATGTCGGAATTGTTCCAGTCGTGGTGATATACCCACTCTTGGGCATCCGGCATTTTTTTGGCCAGTTTTTTGATCTCGGGCGGACAGGTGTCGGTGATCGGGTCGTCGGGTTCTTCGATCTCATCTGGTTCGGGTGTCCGGTCAATTCCTTCGAGCCCGTCATCAGGGGTTATCTCGTTGCTGTCGGGATTAGGGCAACTGTAAGGTGTGAATGAGTCAGATCCCGCGTCCTGTTCGCCGCAGGCGACGAGCAGCAACAAAAGTCCCGAAAGGATCAATACTTGTTCACGCATGTCGAGCTCCTCGGTATGTCAGATAAGCAGTTACCCTACAATAGACCGGAAACAACCTGCAAATGTTCTTGTCGCGCCAAAAAATTTCTTGATTCACCGTTCGGGTGGGGGTATTATCGCCACAGGAACGAAAGACGGTTGCCGCGAACACTAAAGGTGGTCGAGTGGAGGTGATTTTTGAGTAAATATAGAGGTGCTCCCTAGGAGGTTTTCCCCATGAGATTCGTGGTCGCGTTCCTGCTGTTGGCGTTCTGTGCGTGCGATGAGCAGGAGATCATTGAGGTGCGTCTCGCCAACAAGGAACAACTGGCCGGGCAGAACATGGAGATCCGCCTCGATCGATGCCTTGATGATGCATGGATCGGCCAGACGATCCCGGAGTCTCAGGCGGGAAAGGTGCTTGCTTTTGAAGCCGTTACCGACTGGTTCGAGATATGTCCCGGTGCGATCCGCTGCGCGGGTTCCGTTACGCTGTATGTCACTTACCGTCCCGACGGTGCATCGGATGCGTGGAGCGAGCCGCGCAAGATATCGGTGTCCTTCGATGAGATGAGGCCGGGCGACCGACGGGATCTCGTTCTGAGCGACGATCTGTAGTGCCCCGATATCATCGACGGAGGAATTTCTTGATTCACCGTTCGGGCGGGGGTATCTTTGGAGCGTCTTTCAAGGAGGCTGTCATAACCTATTATCCTAAGGTGATCGGCTGAACGATAGTCGGTCGCGCCGTCCGGTCAGTATTGAACACGCGACATGTCGGAACTGGTCGTGTCCACAAAAACCTTCGTCTCGTCAAACAGCTCGCCGCTAACACTCTTCAGCGAAACCCAACAATACGCGTTTTCTATGCCAACAGCAAAGTTCGTCGGCAGATCCAGCACTATAGTGCGCATTTCGTTGGGGGCGAGGTAATACGCTCCTGTGACCATCGGCGGCATGTCGGGAGCATGGGCGCAGTCGTGTACCGTAAGTTCGTAACCCGCCGACACAATGCCCCAATTTACAATATCGACCTTTAGTTTTCCGTGCGAACTCATCGCCTCGAAGGGAGGATTAAAAGGGATGTCAACAAATCCGATCGCCGCAAACCTTAGTGCCTGAATCTTTGCCAGATCCGTTTCGTGGTACAGGGTGGTAAAAGCGCCGTCGTTCACCTGCTGAACCAGCATCAGCGCATTACCCATGGCGGTTATCGAATCCTTGAAGGCTAATTTATACTTCACCAGATAATCTGCCTCAGCGTTGGGATTCACGGCGATGAGGTCCAGATCTGCGTCGCGCAATTGATTGAGCTGGCGCGCATCTATGATCTCCGCCGCATCGGCCCGCGGCAACAGCAACCCCTCATAGACCGGCAGCAGCGTCCCGTCCTGTTTGACCGGAACAAAGAGGATGCTCCCCGCCGGCACACCATTCTTTACCGGCACAAGGTCTTCCCCCAGAATTCTTGTAACTATCGGTTTCTCCCCTGCAGTAAACAATTTTGAGGGCTGATCCGCCGAGAGAGTGTACGAGTAGATCAAAACATTTTCTTTTGAGATATCTACATTCACCTCATACTCGCGCCGCGCCGCGCCGACATCATAGGCACGATACTCGCCGTAGGGTGATGTGGCGGTGCCGTTCTTTGCCGCCTGAAAAGAGGAGAGCGCCCGCACCGTGTGCCGGAAGGTGAGCGGCAGAATATCCTTCGGGAGTGTCTTGGTGAAGGTGTGCACAACCGGTTCCTCAAACAGATCCCCATAGCCCAGATACTCAACTTCAAGGCTGACCGGTTCTCCGTAACGCACCGCAACTTCCCGCATGCTTTTATCTTTGCAGTCTATAGCGCCATCCTTATTGTCGCAGATAACATTATTCACTCCCCAAGCCGCCGGTGGCTCCTGCGCTACCGCATACTGGGGCAACAGGGAAGAGAGCAGGAAAAAAACGGGTGCGGCAAGTATAGGTTTCAGCATGGCATCCTCCCTCAGTTCAATTTGATGAAGACGATGGACGGTGCGTCGGCGCCCGGATCGCCCGTCTCACCCGGCGAATCGACCGGGAAGAGATCCGATGCGCCGACATTACGCAGCGACACCGTCGCCCCGGCGGGGAGATCGAGCAGCACCGTCGCCGTTATTTCGCCGCCCCCCGCGACCGACCGCCGCGATGCCGCCTGCGCGACGCCGTTCACCAAGAGCGCGACCGACGCCCAACGTTTCAGACCCATCGGCTTCAACACCGACAGATGATAGGTGATATGATAGACGCCCGCCTCGGTCGCCGTGAAGACCTTCTTGTCGGTATCGATGGTCATTCCCTGCATCGGGCCGACCGCGCTCCACGCATAGTCGCCGTTCTTCGCGAAGAGGGCGGTTCCCACGCCATAGGCGCTTCCCCAGCCGCCGGTCGCCGAGAGCCCCGGCTCACCCTGATCGCCTTTCTCGCCTTTCTCTCCCTTTTCGCCGGTATCGCCTTTATCGCCCTTCGCGCCGGTATCGCCCTGCGGTCCGATGCAGTCGAGCGCGTTCCACTCAAGGTCGCTATTGATATCTTCAAAGGTATCTCCGATGCCGTCGCCGTTAAGGTCCCAGCAGTGAATTCCGTTGAGACCGTCGATACCCGGTAACCCCTGATCGCCGGTGTCACCCTTGTCGCCCTTTACGCCGGGAAGGCCTTGATCGCCGGTGTCGCCTTTGTCACCCTGCGATCCCTGAGCCCCGGTGTCGCCCTTCGCGCCGGTGGCCCCTTTTTCGCCCGGCTGACCGTCGATGCCGTTCACGCCGTGGCAGACGACCTCGCTTTTCAGTATCTCGTCGGCGTCGAGCGCGCCGTTGCCATTCTTGTCGAACCCGAAGTCGAGCACGACCCCGCCGTTTGGACACTCGTCGATGGTCGCCGCCGCGGTCTGCTTGACCATGACGCTCTGCACGGCGTTGTCTCGCGTATCGGCACCCTCCTGACACCCGATGAGGAACAGAAGCGTGAACAGGAGAACGAACGATAACTGTCGCATGGGAATGCCTCCAAAAAAGGACTGCACACTATACGGGATTAAGGGCCGCGAGTCAAAATAAGGTCCACGCCGGATCGCCGCGCGAAGATTTCTTGCTTCGTTTTGCCGGCGGGAGTATCTTTAGGGGTCACTCACGGAGGCTGTCATGACCTACTATCCTAAAGTTATCGGGAAGAAGTGTTACCTGTCGCCCATCCGCGCCGAGGATGCGGCGATCTACACGCGCTGGTTCAACGACCTCGAGGTCCAGAAGAACCTTATCATCCCGGTGCCGATCATCACGCTTGAGTCGGAGAAGGAGTGGATAACGAATATCGGCAAACGGGAGGACACGGTCGTCTTCGCCATCGTCGAGAAGAAGGGCAACACTCTCATCGGCAATGCGGGGCTTCACCAGATAAACCTCCGGAATCGCTCCGCCGAGTTCGGCATCGTCATCGGCGAAAAGAAGTTCTGGGGCAAAGGGTTCGGGACCGAGGCGACCAACCTCGT
>JAKLFG010000028.1 GCA_022711315.1 bacterium
TTCTCCCGCTTCATCTTTTCATACATCTTGCGGCGGTTCGGGTGCGACAGGACCGAATAGGCCTCGTTCACCCGTTTGGTTATCTCGTAGGCGATCCGGCGCACCTCCGGCGGCGCGTTGCGGAACTTGTCGGGATGGTGTCGGCGGGCGAGGTCCAGATATATCTTCTTTATCTGGTCCTGATCGGTGTCGGCGGTCACCTTGAACAGTTGGTAGTAGTCGAGAGAGTCGATCTGGTGGAACAGGTCCTGCATCGATTCGACGGTTTCCTGCGGGAGTTGCGACTCGTCCTCTTTCTTTTCGTCCGCGGCGAGTATCTGCTGGATGGAGGCGAGCAGGTCGTTGCTGGAAAGCGGGGCCCGGAACAGTTTGTCGGCGCCGTATTTCTTCGCGATGTCATCGGTTATTTCCGGTCCGTCGGGGAAGGCGATGAGCAGAATATGCGGCGCCTTCTTGAGCGCCGGCATGGCCCGGAGCCAGAGCCCTTCGTTGAGGAGCGTACTGATGATCACCACCCGCAGGTCGCCGTCGCTCACGGTGCTGAACTCTTTCAGGCTGCGGAAGGGGAGCACCTCCGTGTCGGGCAGTTTCTGCGCGAGGAATCCGCTCAGAGCCGAGAGGTACTTTTCGTCCTTCAGATAGATGCCGATGCGGTAACTCATGATATCACCCCAAGCCAAGGATGTTCAGTTCTATGTGTTGCTGGGTGCCCGTTTCGAGGTCCATCGCCCGGACATTCAGGACGCCGTCGGTGTTCACCTCGAAGGTCACCTGTATCTTCAGTTCGCCCCGTTTGGCGGCGCGGAGATCGGAAAGGAGTATCTCGCCCATCAGGTGCGACTCGCTCTTCCGGGTGCGATCGCCCTGATAGATTCCCACGCGGACCATCCGCTGGTTGTCAGAGGCGTTGGTGAAGATGCTCGTCCGTTCGATGGGAAGGGGCTCGTTCTTCTCGATGAGCACCTCGATGAAGTCGCCGGCGGTGCCGACACCGAGCGAGATCGGGACCACATCGAGGAGCACGGGGGATTCCTCGGTGTGATCCTCGGTGAGCGAATGGCCGAGTATGGCGGCGCCCATCGCGATGACCAGTTCGGTCTCGATGCCGAGGAAGGGGTCCTTGCCGAAGAATTCGCCGACCCGTTTCTGGATGTGGGGGATCTTGGTGGTGCCGCCGACCAGCACGATGGCGTCTATCTCATCCTCTTTCAGGTGGGCGCTCTCAAGCGCTCTGCCGCAGCAGGCGAGCGATCGCTCGACGATGGGCGATATGATCTCTTCGAACAGCGGGCGATCTATCCGGATGGTGTAGTCCATCATGGCGCCGCTCGGCATCGGGATGAGGTTCCGTATCGTCAGGACGATGCTCTCGGAGGTCGAGAGTTCCTTCTTTATGCGCTCGGCCTCGGAGGTGAGGAGCGAGCGGACGACCTTGGTATACTCGAGTTTGACCTGATGGGTCGTCTCTATGTCCGCGAGGAAGTAGTCGACGAGCGCGTTGTCGATGTCATCACCGCCGAGGAACGATTCGCCCTCGGTCGCGAGGACCTCGAAGAAGTTGTCGCGCACCTCGAGGATGGTGATGTCGAAGGTGCCGCCGCCGAAGTCATAGACCGCTATCCGTTCATTGAAGCGGTTGCCGAACCCGTAAGCGAGCGCCGCCGCGGTCGGCTCGTTGATGATGCGCAGGGCATCGAGTCCTGCCATCTGTGCGGCGTTCTGGGTGACGCGGCGTTGCGGTTCGTTGTAGTTCGCCGGGACGGTGATGATGGCCTTCTTTATCTCGGTGCCGATGAACTCCTCGGCCGCCGCCTTTATCTTGGCGAGCAGCATGGCCGATATGTCCTGCGGCGAGTAGGTGCGGTCGTGTATCTGTATGACCAGCGAGTCGTTGGGCCCCTCGACGACCCGGTAGGGGAACATCTTCGCGTACTGTTTGGTGTCGGGGCTCGAGAATTTGCGTCCGACAAGGCGCTTGACCGAATAGACGGTGTTCTCGGGGTTCTGGGGAAGTTTTCTTTTCGCTTCGGTGCCGATGACGAAATTGCGACCGCCGTCGAGGAACGAAACGACCGACGGCATGATCTGGGTCTCCTCGCCCGTTATCGGGATGGTCTGGGGTATGCCGTCGATGACGATGGCCGCCGCCGTCGTCGAGGTGCCGAGGTCTATCCCGAGGACATAATCGGTCATGCTGTCTCCTTTTCGGGGTCCGCCGGGTCCGCGTCGTCCTTGAGGTCGTTGATGATGACCATGATCTCCTGATCCTCGAGGCTGAGCCCAAGGATGTTCAGTTCTATGTGCTGGCGCTGACCGGTGTCCTTGTCGCGGGCGTTCACATGGAGCACCCCGTTGGTGTCCAGTTCGAACCGCACCTCGATGTGGAGCATGCCGCGCGGTGCCTTGCGCAGGCCGGAGAGGGTCATCTCTCCCATCAGGAGCGCCTCGCTCTTCTTGTTGCCCTCGCCCTGATAGATGCGTATCTTGACCGTTTCCTGATCGTCGTAGGCGTTCGTGAAGATGTTGGTGCGCTCGACGGGAAGCGTCTCGTTCTTGTCGATGAGTATCTCGAGATGATCGCCGACCGAGCCGACGCCGAGCGCGAGCGGCGTCACATCGAGCAGGACCGGTGAATCCTCCTCGTAGGACCCTTCGAGCGACTGGGCAAGTATCGCGGCACCCATCGAGACGACGAGTTCGGTCTCTATACCGGCGCAGGGCTCCTTGCCGAAATAGCGCAGTACCTCCCGTTGGACGAGCGGCATCTTGGTGGCGCCGCCGACCATGATCACCGCGTCGATGTCCTTTGCCTTGAGATGCGCCTCTTCAAGCGTCCGGTCGCAGATGTCAAAGGTCTTTTTGACGATGGGGGTGGCGAGCTGGTTCAGGAGATCGCTGGTGAGGTCTATCGAGTAGTCGCCGCCACGGCTGTCGCCCGGTATCAGCCGGCGCAGTATGGTCTTCACGCGGTCGTTACGGCTCAACGCTATCTTGAGTTCTTCGGTCTGCGCCGCGAGGGTGTTGAGTACCGAGGGGTGGTCCATGACGCGGATGCCGAATTTCTTCTCGACATCGTACACGAGATATTCGAGTATCGCGTTGTCCACATCGTCGCCGCCGAGGAACGAGTTGCCGCCGGTGGAGAGGACATCGAGCACCTTGTTGCGCGTTTCGAGTATCGTCATGTCGAAGGTGCCGCCGCCGAGGTCGTAGACGGCTATCCGTTCGTTCGCGGTGTTGCCGAACCCGTAGGCGAGCGCCGCCGCGGTCGGCTCGTTGATGATGCGGAGCACATCGAGTCCCGCCAGTTTCCCAGCATTCTGCGTGGCGCGGCGCTGTGCTTCGTTGAAGTTCGCGGGCACCGTTATCACGACGCGGTCGGTCGGTTCGCCGAGGTGCCGGTGC
Organism: bacterium; assembly: GCA_022711315.1. Classification (GTDB taxonomy): domain Bacteria; phylum UBP6; class UBA1177; order UBA1177; family JAKLFG01; genus JAKLFG01. Next base: position 3,406 of record JAKLFG010000028.1, read on the forward strand.
GCGTATTCGATCGCCTTCTGGAGTACGAACGATGAGACCTCCTGCGGCGAGTAACTCTTTCGTCCGATGGTGAGGAGCACCGAGTCGTTGCTTCCCTCGACGATGGGGAAGGGAAAGCGCATGAGGGCCACCTCGGTGTCGGGGTGCGAGAAGGTCCGCCCGATGATGCGCTTGATGGAGAACACGGTGCGGGTGGGAGAGGGGAGTTTCTGCTTTTTCGCCTCGGTGCCGACGCTCAACACCTCGCCGTTCTCGCCGAAGTGCACGACCGATGGTATCAGGAACCGCGAACCGCCTTCGACCGGTATCACCTCTGGTATGCCGTCCCTGATGACCGAAGCGATGGTCGTCGTCGTACCGAGGTCTATGCCGAGTACCGGTCCCGTCATGATCAGATCTCCATGACCTCCTTTTCCTTCTTGGCGGCCATCTCGTCAAGAGACTTGAGGAAGTTCTTGAGTTCCTTCTCGACCAGTTCGGTGTATTTCTTCTCTTCGTCCTCGGTGATCGTTTTGTCCTTCTGGGCCTTCTTTATCTCGTCTATCGCATCGCGCCGGATGTGGCGCTGGCTCACGCGGAACCTCTCGGTCGCCTGATGTATCTGCTTGACGATCTCCTTGCGGCGCTCCTCGGTCAGCGACGGGATCGGCACCTTGATGAAGTGACCGTCGTTTATCGGATTGAGACCGAGATTCGCGCTACGGATGGCGGTCTCTATCTCCTTCAACTGGGTCTTGTCCCATGGCTGGACGACGAGCATCCGGGCGTCTGGGCTCGATATGGAGGCCGCCTGATTGAGCGGTGTCTTCTGACCGTAGTAATTGATGTGGACACTGTCGAGGATGGCGGGTGATGCCTTGCCGGTGCGGAAGGCGGCGAGTTCCGCCTTGTAGGAGTCGAGCGACTTCTGGAACTTTTCCTTCAGGTGGTCGAAAAAGGTCTTCTGGTCGAACATGGCTGCCTCCTGCTATCTATCGCTTAGACGGTTATCAGACTGCCGATCTTGTCGGAGAGTGTTGCATTCAGTATGTTGCCCGGGGTGTAGATGTTCACGATCTTGATGGCGAGGCCGTTCTCGGCGCACAGTGTGAGCGCCGAGGCGTCCATCACCTTGTAGCCCTTTCCGATCGCCTCGTGGAAGGTCGCCTTTTTGATGAATGAGGCGTCCTTGTGTTTAGCCGGGTCCTTGTCGTAGAGCCCGTCCACCTTGGTCGCCTTGATGAGCAGGTCGGCCCCGATCTCAACGGCGCGCAGGGCGGCGGCGGTGTCGGTGGTGAAGAAGGGGTTGCCGGTGCCGGCGCCGAATATCACGACGCGCCCCTTCTCGAGGTGGCGGATGGCGCGGCGGCGGATGTAGGGCTCGGCGATCTTGTTGACCTCTATGGCCGACTGCACGCGGGTCGGCAGGCCGCCTTTCTCGAACGCCGCCTGCAGGGCGAGTGCGTTTATCACGGTGGCGAGCATCCCCATGTAGTCGCCGGTAGCGCGATCGATGCCCGTTTTTCCCGATTCCTGAAGACCGCGGAAGATATTGCCGCCGCCGACCACGATGGCGACCTGTATCCCCTTCGCGGTCACGGCGCCGACCTCGCCCGCAAGGAAGTCGAGGAACGAGGTGCAGATGGGGGAGCCGTCGGGGGCGAGCAACGCCTCGCCGCTTATCTTCAAAAGGATCCGTCGCGACATGGGGCCCCCTTCTGCTGCATCCGATAATGTCCACCCACCCTATATGATAAGGAATGCTTTTTCAAGTTTTCATAGGTGACAAGAAAAGGGGAAGTCACACATAAGCCGGATTCTGTCGAGACCGACCATTCCTCTGGGACGACCGTTACCGGCCGCCTCGAGCGATCAACCCGGGCGTCTCGGGCGAGCAACCCTTATCCGCCCGAAGGCGGAACGCGCCCCTATTCGATCTTGCTCCAGAGGGGGTTTGCCGTGCGAAGCGCGTCGCCGCGCTCCCGGTGAGCTCTTGCCTCGCCATTTCACCCTTGCCCGGTCATGCCGGGCGGTATCTTTCTGTTGCACTTTCCGTAGAGTCGCCTCTCCTGGCCGTTAGCCAGCCTCTCGCTCTGTGGAGTCCGGACTTTCCTCCGGCTCGCGCCGGCGGTCGGTCGTGCAACTTCCCCGCTATTCTTCTTCTTCCTCGGATGGCCGTTCCGCGGTGTCGCGAACGACCGGGCCGCCTTTCTTGTCAGCCTTGCGCCCGTCGGTCGGTATCAGGATGCACTGACAGTTGGGGCAGGTCTCGATCCGTTCGGCCTTGAGTACATTGTTGTAGAGTTGCGGCGGCAGGGTCATGTTGCAGCCGCGGCAGATATAGTTCTCGGTCTCCGCGATGACGCGACCGTTGGAAGAACTTTCCAGGATGCGCTCGTATTTGCGGAGTATCGCCTGTCGGATGGTGGCGGCGAGTTTGTCACGCTCCTGGTATTTCTTCTCGACCTCGCTCTCGATGCTCTTCATCTGTTCGAGGTTCTTGGCGAGTTTTTGTTTCGCCTCCTGTATCTTCTTGAGGTTCTCCTGTTCGATGAGTTCCAGTTCCTGTTTCTTTATCTCTATCTCGCGGTCTATCTCGGAAACCTCCTCCGATATCTCCTTGTTGAAGCGCTTGATGTTGTCTATCTCGCGTAGGAGTGCGTTGTACTCCTCTTTGTTGCGGATGGCGGACTGTTTGCCGGTGATGCCTTTTAGTTTCTCCTCGCCGCGGTTCAGGATATCCTCGCGTTTCCGCCGCTCGTCCTCGTGCAGGGAGACGCCGCCCCGAAGGTCGGTCAGTTTGTTCCCTAACTCACGGATCTGCTGTTCGAGCCGCTCGTTCTCTTCCGGAAGGGCGTCAAGGACCGTTTCCCTTTGGAATATCTGTTCGTCACATTTCTGAAGTTTCTTCAGTTTCTTCAGTTCTTCAAGCACGGGTGTCTCCTTTGCAGTGGTTGATCATCGCGTGGCGCCTGAGGTCGAAGCAAAAAAAAAGCACTTGCCGGTGAAGACAAGTGCCGAAGAGGGGGATAACCTCTGAGGGTATCATCGTATGTGAAAAAAGCAGCCAGATCGCCCGCCTCCGTAAATAATGGTGGGCCCAGGAGGAGTCGAACCTCCGACCATCCGGTTATGAGCCGGGGGCTCTACCAACTGAGCTATAGGCCCCGAATTCGGGCCCACTCTAGTGGCAAAAAATGAAAAATCAAATTTTTTGTTAAAATTGACTTTGTCACTATTACCACTATTCTTTTGTGTCCCTTCTTCACGGTCATTGAGACGGGTATCCTTGTATGGAATATTTTGATATACGCGGTGGCGAGGAGGTTGCCGGAGAGGTCGTCCTTTCGGGCAACAAGAACGAGGCGCTTCCGGTCCTCGCGGCGACGCTTCTGACCGACGAGCCGGTCGTTCTCCGCAATGTGCCCGATATCATCGATGTGCGGATCATGCTGGAGATCATGGAGCGGATCGGCGTTTCGATAGAGCGTCCCGAGTCGCACCGACTGATCATCTGCGCCCGCGGCGTTACCGATAGCCCGCTCGACCGAGAACTCTGCGCCCGTATCCGGACCTCTTTCCTGTTCGTAGGACCGCTTCTTTCCCGCTGGCGCCGGGTCGAGGTCCCGCTCCCGGGCGGCGACATCATCGGTCGCCGCCGTCTGGACACCCATTTTCTCGGTTTCACACAACTTGGTGCGCTCTGCGAAGTGGGGGAGGAGGGATACCGGTTCTTGTCTAAAGGTCTCCGCGGTTCCGAGATACACCTCGATGAGGCGAGCGTGACGGGGACCGAGAATATCCTGATGGCCGCCGTGTGCGCCGAGGGACGGACGATCATCCACAACGCCGCCTGCGAACCCCATGTGCAGGGGCTTTGCTCATTCCTTATCGCCATGGGGGCGCGCATAGAAGGAGTGGGGACCAACCGGCTGACCATCGAGGGCGTGCCGTCGCTCACCGGGGCTGAACATACCATCGGTCCCGACCATATCGAGGCGGGTAGTTTTATCGTGCTCGCCGCAGTGACCGGCGGATCCCTGACCGTTAAAGACGCGGCCCCGCACCATCTCCATACCATCAGGCGCATCTTTCAGACCGTCGGCATCGAGACCCGGGTGGAGGGGCAGGATATCGTGGTGCCCCCTCGGCAAGGCATGATGGTGCGGAAAGATCTTCACAACGCTGTTCCCCGGATCGACGACGGGCCATGGCCCTCGTTCCCCTCAGACCTCATGTCCATAGCCATAGTGGCGGCGACCCGCGCCGAAGGGACGCTCCTCTTTTTTGAAAAGATGTTCGAGAGCCGACTGTACTTCGTGGACCGGCTCATCCAGATGGGGGCCCAGATCATCCTCTGCGATCCTCACCGGGTCGTTGTCAGTGGCCCCTCCGCCCTGTACGGCTCAACGCTCGAGTCTCCGGACATCCGCGCCGGCATGGCGCTTCTGATCGCCGCCGCCGCCGCGCAGGGGCGGAGCCGCATCCACAATATCCGGCAGATAGATCGGGGGTACGAACGGATAGATGAAAAACTGAGAAAGATAGGCATAACTATAGACCGTTGTAAGTTGAAATGACTATGTTTTTTATATCAGTGGCATATAGTTATATAACAATGATATGAAATTAAGCAAAAAAATCTTGATTTTGCAAAACACGCATGTTACCATCACCCTTGAAAAACGACCCCGACCAAGGAGAGGGACATGGTAAAGAACATGCTGAAAAAGTATCGAGAGAAACTGCTTTTAAGTAAGTCCGAACTGGCGCGCAAGGCGGGCGTTTCGGTACTCACGGTCGACCGCGTCGAGCGTGGCGGCAAGTGCCGCATGGAAACCAAACGCAAGATACTCATCGCGCTCGGTCTTTCGCTGGATGAGAAGTCCAAGGTGTTCGCCAACGAAGAGGAGTGACGCAGGGAGGAGATGATGTTCTTCAGCAAGCAACTGCTTGGACTCGATATGGGTTCCTTCTATCTCAAGACCGCTAAGATCGTTAAAAGTGGTCGCAGACACCGCCTTAAAAAGTTCGGCTTCGTGCCGATACCGGTCAACACCGTCGTCGACGGCAGCATCATGAACACCTACGAGATGAACGACGCGGTCAAGACACTGCTCACCAAGGAGCGCGTGGGGGACAAATACTGCGCGATAAGCATCGCGGGACACGGTATCATCAGCCGCATCGTTTCGATGCCACAACTCTCGACCGACGAGTTCCGCAAAGCGCTCAAGGGCGAAATGGAAACGCATATCCCTCACGACATCAATGAGATATACTACGACGGCATCAGGACGGGTGTCTTCGAAGAGGGGAAAGAACGCGTCATCCTCATCGCGGCGCGGCAGGATCTTGTCGGCGATTTCATGCAGGTGGCCCGTAACGCCGGGATCCGCCCCATGTCGGTCGAGATAGACGCCTCGGCGCTCGCGAACATCTTCGAGGTGAACTATCCCGAAGAGATGGAGGGGACGGTCGCCATCCTCAACATCGGCGCATCGAAGGTGAATGTGCTCGTGCTTTCCAAGGGGGCCATCAGTTTCTTCCGCGATGTGCCGAACGGCGGCAACTTCATCACCGAGGAGATCACCCGCCGGCTGAAGGTCTCCTTCCAGCAGGCCGAGAGCCTCAAGTCGGGTGAGCAGACATCTGATGACTCCATACTTCCGAACCAGGTCGAAGAGGTCGTTGCCGATGTCGCGAAGAACATGGTGAGCGATATCCAGCGGGTGTTTGATTACTACGCGAACATCAACCCCGACGACCAGATACAGAAGATATTCATCACCGGCGGTACGACCCGGAGCCATACCTTCGTGACGGTGTTGCGCTCTCTGATGCAGGTGCCGGTCGAAAAGATGAACCCCTTCAAGGAGATCGTCGTGCCGCCGAATGTGCTCGATCATGAACAGATGGAATCGTACGCCCATATCGCCGCTATAGGCCTCGGGTTAGCATTACGGAGGTTGGACGAAGAATGATACGGATAAACCTTCTTCCCGTCGGCGACGAGAAATACATCGCGTCGGCGCGCGTATTCTTCATCTTCTCGGTCATCTTCATCGTCGTCCTGCTCGGCATCATGTTCGCCAACGGCAGGGTCCTCGCGGAGCGGGAGAAGGAGAGTCAGGAACGGCTCGATGAGGCCGACCGAGAGATCGCTAACCTGAAGCAGATCATTGGCAAGATAAACGAGTTGAAGGAAAAGAAACAGAAATTACAGGAGAAGATAAACACCATCGTCAAATTGCAGGAAGAGAATATCGGCCCGGTCCGGGTGCTCGATGAGGTATCACTCAAACTGCCCTCGACGAAGATCTGGCTGGACAGCATGGCTCTTTCCGGTACCCGCCTCCAGTTCGACGGCAAGAGTCTTGATAATCAGGAGGTCGCCAACTTCATGAAGCAGTTGGAATCCTCGCTCTTTTTCACGAAGGTCGACCTGCAACGGGTCCAAAAGGACTCCTCAATCAATAATGTCCCGGTCCTGAGATTCAGTATGACCGGCGATGTGGTGCTAGCGGGCAAACAGGCGGTCGATGGTGCCCCCAAACCGGCTGCTGAAGCGGGGCAGAAACCTTAATCGAGGAACGAGGGATTGCCGATGAAGAACGCCGCGATCAATAAGCTGCTCGTCATCATAGGGAAACAGAAGCCCCTCTACCGTTGGGCCGCTATCGGTCTCGTTATGGTGGGGCTTGTGATCGCCTATTTCGTCACCACCTTCCTGCCTCACCAATCGCGCATGGAGGAGATGGCCGAGCAGTTCAGTCAGAAAAAAGCGGAGTTCTCCAAGATGGTGGTGCTCGTCCGGGAAAGAGGTCAGTACATGGAGGAGGTCGAACATCTTGACCGCGAACTCAAGTATGCGGTAACGGTGCTCCCCGACAAAAAAGAGATACCGTCATTGCTCAAGAAACTCGCCGAGGAGGCCGAGAAGTTCAGTCTGGATGTCTACTACTTTGAGCCGCAGGGGGAGAGTGTACAGGGCTTCATTGCCTCGGTCCCGGTAGCCATCAAGGTCCGGGGATCATTCCACGAGGTCCTCAGTTTCTTCGATTCGGTCAACAAATTCGCTCGTATCATCAACATCAGCAACATCACGATGAAGGCGGACCCGCAGAGCGTCCAGAAAGCGGAACAGGCAAAAGAGCGCAAGAAAAAAGGTTCCGGCTCTTCCGCCTCCCCCGATGCTTTTTCGGCGTTCCAGCCGAACAAGACCATCATGGATGTTTCCTTCCGTGCAACGACCTATAGATTCCTGAGCCAGACCGAAACCAGCGGTGGAGGGGCCCAATGAAGACGCTGTTCGCTCCTTTACTGTTCCTGTCCGCTCTCTTGGTCCTGACCGGCGGTTGTTCGAGCGAGTACGAGATAGAACGCTTCGATTACAAGGCCGAGTACGACCGGGTCAGCAAGACCCCGGTCCCCGCCTCCTCGATCAGCGTCGAGAAGGACATCACCGAGATCATCAAGCGCCGTTCCACCTATATCTACTCGGCGGTCGGCAAACGGGATCCGTTCCGGAGTTACTTCGGCGACATGAAGGCGGTCGAACAGGATCGGGAGCCGGTGAGCGAACTGCAGAGGTATGACATATCCGATCTCAATGTGACGGCTATCATCTGGGGCATCACCGAGCCCCGCGCGGTGGTGGTGACCCCCGAGCGGAAAAGCATCATCGTCAAACGGGGCAGTTTCGTTGGTAAGAACTGGGGTAAGATAAACGCCATCCTCCAGGACAAGATAGAGATCGTGGAGGTCTATAAGGATCCGCTGGGCAGAAAGATACTTAATAAGTTGTACCTTGAACTCCCGATAAAAACGGTGCTCAGCGAAGGTCGCGAGAACGAACAGGAGATCCGCGACATCGAATCGGAGGAGAGCGAGGAGCAGAAAGACGGCGTGAAACAGAAAGAAAAAGAATGAGAAATGTTCAGGTATAAAAGGAGCTGATGATGAAAAGCGCGACATTGACGGTTTTTCTCGCTCTTGGGCTGGCCTTCGCGTCTGTGGCCTCGGCAAAAGCGGGTGGCGCGACCTTGACCGTGGTCAAGGGCGGCGTCACCGAGTCTTTTGAGAATGTCGAGGATGGCCCGGTGATCTTCTATCCTGCCGGCGGACTGCTGAAGGTCCTCCTGCCCGGATCGAATATCGCCACCTCGAGCACTCTCGCGGAGATATCGAACGGGAAAAGCGGTGCGCGGAACGCGGCGATGATCTCGTTGGGTCTTGAGGGAGGCGCCTTCGCCGTCGAAAGAACAGGCAATGAGCTTTTCCTCAAGGTCGGCGACATAGAGGAGATCGCCTCTCTCAAAGGGGAGAGCGACCTCAGGGACGCGCAGGTCTCCGTCCGCGAGACCGATGGGGGACTTTTCGTTTCGGCAAGCGAAACGCCCCGCGCCGTGCGCTGTTTCCTGCTCGCCAACCCCGACCGGCTCGTGTTCGACCTCATCGGCATACGGGGAAAGATGAAAAAACAGGACGGGGCGCGCTATGCGAACCACCCCGCCGGGTTCCGTGTTGTCTTTGAACGGCCGAGTCCTGCGTACTTCTCGTTCGAATCCCGCAAAAAGGATGTGGTCTTTGCCGCCACCGATCGGTCGCGCCTGTTCGCTGATTTCCGTGAACAGGGTCCGGCGACGGTCGCGGTATCGGAGCCTCCGGCACAGCCGCAAGAAAACGCGGTCGTCAAGCGACATGAGGTAGATGGCCTTGTTTTCGCGGGGGAGGATCCGCAGATACTCCGCATATCTTCCTCCGAAAAACTTGAGATCAGCAAGAAAGAGGGGGTCGGCAAGGTCGAGTTCCTTGTAAAAGGCGCTTTCATCGCCAAGGAAAAGGAGCAACTTATCGATGCTTCCTCGCTTGCCGGTCCGGTCAAAGAACTTGCTATCTTCAACGAGGGGGGCGATGTCAAAGTGGTCGCCACTCTCAAGAAAGGCGAATATGCGCTTGACATGAAGAATGATGGGACCGGCGCCGAGTTCGTGTTCGCCAAGAGACTGCCGCCTGTCGTTGCCGAGAAGGTGGCGGGTTACAGTGAGGCGCAGGGGGCGGCCATCGTAAGGGACGCGACGGTCGGTGCCGATGAATACGAACGCGAGGCGGTGACCGCGGTGGATGTCGACCGCGGATCGAAGACCTACCGGGGCAAGAAGATCAGTCTCGATTTCAAGGATGTCGACATAATGGATGTCCTCCGGCTCATGTCGGAGATCAGCAAACTAAACATCATCGCCGGCGACGATGTGCGTGGGACCATCACGGTCCGCCTCATCAATATCCCGTGGGACGAGGCGCTCGAGGTCATCCTGAAAAGTAAATCGCTCGGTAAGGAGCGGCTCGGGAGCATTATCCGCGTGGCGACGCTCAGTACCATCCAGCGCGAAAAAGAGGCGGAACTCGCCAAGATAAAGGCCGATCAGAAACTTGAGCCGGTCAAGGTACGGCTCATCGCCGTTAACTACGCCATGGCGGGCAAACTGATGCCGCAGATAAAAGATCTCCTCTCCGAACGCGGTTCGGTCACGACCGATGATCGGACCAATGTCCTCATCGTTAAGGATGTCGAGGAGATACTGGATAAGGTCGAACAACTCGTGGCATATCTGGATACCCAGACCCCGCAGGTCATGATCGAGGCGAAGATCATCGAGGCCAAGCGCCGATTGCGCCGTCGCCTCGATGTCGAGTGGGGTACCGGATACACCGCCGATGCGCAGCATGGCAATCCGACCGGGGCCATGTTCCCCTATAACCTTGGTATCGGCGGCTCGGTCAGCGTGCCGGGTCCCGCCGACTATACCAGCCGTTTGGGTTTCTCTCTCGGTAGCATCGGCAATGTCGCCGATCTTACCCTGACCCTCAATGTGATGGAATCGGAGGGTAAGATAAAGATCGTCAGTTCGCCCAAGGTCGCGACGCTCGACAACTCCGAAGCGATGATCCAGCAGGGTATCAGTGTGCCGATCACCACCCGTTCGGCGGGAGGCGAGGTCTCCACGAAATTTGTCGATGCGACGCTTATCCTCAAGAGTACACCTCACATCACCTCAGATGGCTCCATCCTCATGAAGCTCAATATCAACAAGTCGGAAGCCGACTATTCCAATGCCAACTACTTGGGCGAGCCGGCCATATTGAAAAAAGAGGCGCAGACGGAGGTTCTCGTGCGGAGCGGCGATACCATCGTCATCGGCGGGGTCTACACCAACAAGGTGAGCAAGACGGTCAGGAAGGTCCCGGTGCTGGGAGACATCCCGATATTGGGATGGCTTTTCAAGCGGATCGACGAAAGGGTCGAGCGTTCTGAACTGCTCATCTTCATCACGCCGCGCATCATGAACAAGGTCCGCTCCGCGATGCCGCTGACGAGATCGGAGGAGGAGTAACGCCATGAGATATGATGGAGAGAAAGCCATGAAACGCGTGGTTCTTGCCGCCGTGGCGGCCCTGTTCCTGACGATCGCCTGCGCCAACAGCGAACAGTCGGTGATCCTCGAAAAGTTCATCCCACTGTCGGAGCAGAACTCCTGCAAATTGGATGTCGCGTCCATTCTCTGGTATGATATCGGTTACATGGACATCTACTTCACCCAGCAGTACCTGTTGCCATTCAAGATGGTCAACTATATGAATGTTTCCTCACAGACCGGAGATATGAACCCCGAACAGTCCTATGACATTCATGAGGCCAATCGGTGGAAACTCGAACGCCTGATCCTCGAGTACGAATTGCCGCCGGTCCCCGGTGTCGATGGCGGTGCGTGGGCTACTCGTACGGTCGAGTCGGGTGTGCTCATAGATCCCGAAGGGGGAAAGATCGCCGGAGCGGTCGATCTCTTTACCACCGCACAGCATACTAACCTTAGAAACATATTCACCACCCTGTTCAATGCAGGGGTCATTTTCGATTGGGAGACATATCCCATCATCGTCGATGTGCAGGGTGAAGGTATTAAACTCGGTGGTGGCGATCGCATCCGCACCAACAAGCTGCGTTTCAGCCTTGTGCCGCTCTATGGTCTTTCGGTCATGATGGGCTCGGTCTATCCGGTCAATGATGATTGGCCGACCGACGAGGAGCTGCAGGAGCAGTATCCGGTCGAGGCGGCATACGAACAGGCGAAGTACGAGCGCGACAAGGAGATATATGATGTGATCATGGAATACTGCTATTTCCCAACTTCCCACTTGGAAGGCTGTTTTCCGGGACAGGACGGTGCTCTTCTGGACTGTTATACTTTCGGGGGGGCGGACGATCTGATCCGTTCTCTTTTCCCGGGCTATGAATGTTGTCCGATCGAACAGCCCGACGAACCGGAGGAGCCCGAGACCGCGACCCCTTGAGGCCTTTTTCTTCGGGCCTCTTTTTCCCCGACCCCGTACTCTTAGGTTTTCTTGACTTACCTGCTTCCGTTCTCTAGGTTCAACACTAGGGTGATCTTAATTAAGGCGAACGGAGGTTCTCATGGCCCGCATCATCGAATGTGTACCTAATTTCAGTGAAGGTCGCGACCGCGCCGTTATTGACCAGATCACCGCAGATATCTGCAAGGTAAAGGGGGCGAAACTGCTCGATGTCGATCCCGGTTGGGACACTAACCGCACCGTCGTGACGATGGTCGGGGAACCGGAGCCGGTGCTCGAAGCGGCCTTCAACGCCGTCAAGAAAGCCCACGAGTTGATCGACATGCGGAAACACAAAGGCGCCCATCCCCGTTTCGGCGCCTGCGATGTGTGCCCGATCATCCCGGTGAGCGGCATCACGATGGAGGAATGCGTCGTATTGGCCCACCGTCTGGGCAAGCGGCTTGGCGAGGAACTCGACTTCCCGGTCTACTTCTACGAATACGCCGCGACGACGCCCGAACGGAAGAACCTCGCCAAGGTGCGTGAGGGTGAATACGAAGCGCTCGAAGCGAGGCTGAAGGATCCTCGATGGAAGCCGGACGCCGGTCCCGCGGAATTCCGTCCGACCAAAGGGGCGACCGCCGTCAGCGCCCGCGAGTTCCTCATCGCCTACAATGTGAACCTTAATACCGTGGATAAGAAAAAGGCGAACGACCTTGCGCTCCGCATCCGCGAGCAGGGCTACCCGAAACGCGACGACAAGGGCAATCTTGTCAAGGACGAGAAAGGCGAAAAGATCATGATGCCCGGTAAGTTCAAGAACTGTAAAGCGATCGGCTGGTATGTCGACGACTACAAGCGGGCGCAGATATCGATCAACCTGACCAATTACAAGGTCACCTCGATGCACCATGTCTTCGATGAACTCTCCGAGCGTGCCCGCGAGGCCGGTCTTCGGGTCACCGGCAGTGAACTGGTGGGGGTCGTTCCCAAACAGGCGCTCATCGAGGCGGGGATCCACTACCTCGAGAAACAAGGCGGTTGCGCCGGTCAGTCGGATGCCGAACTGATCAAGATCGCCATCCAGTCGCTCGGTCTTTCCGATGTCGCCCCGTTCCGCCCCGAGGAAAAAGTGATCGAATACCTGCTGCATGAGAAGAAGGGGCTCGTTGATCTCACGGTGACCGGTTTTTGCGATCTGCTCGCGAGCGACGCTCCTGCTCCCGGTGGCGGCAGTGTCGCGGCGCTCTGCGGGACGATGGCGGCCTCGCTCGGCGCAATGGTCGCGAATCTCACCCATGGTAAAAAAGGCTATGTGAAACATGATGACCTGATGAACGACACCGCAAAAGAGGCGCAGAAGCGCAAAGCAGAGTTCCTTTCGCTCATTGACGAGGATACCGATGCCTTCAACCGGATGATGGCGGCGATGAGCGCAAAAAAGAAGGCCGAAAAGGACGGCACCGACGCCGAGAAGGCGAAGGCGACTGTAGAAGAGGCCGAGGCGCTGAAGAACGCGACGCTCGTCCCGCTCAAATGCCTGGAGAGGAGCGGCGCTCTTTGTCCGCTTCTGGCGACGGTCGCTGAAAAAGGGAACGCGAACGCCGTTTCCGATGCCGGCGTCGGGGCGCATCTGGTCAAGGCGGCGGCCCATGCAGCGGCGCTCAATGTCAGGATAAACATCAACAATTTCAGCAAAGAAGACTTTTTCAGGATAGAAACGCGCCAAAAGATGGAGGCGCTCCTTGCCGAGGCCGAACGGGGCGCCGACGCTATTATCGCAGTGGTCGATAAAAAACTCTGACCGGGCCCTGTCAGCCAAAAAATTGCTTTCATGCCTTGCTTTATTAAGATGCCATCAAGAGTGTGGATGGAAGTGAACGATGTATCTGCTTTTATACCGCGATAGCCGGCATCTTTTTTCGTTCTACATCAACAGCGCCAAGAAAAAGGTGGTCATCGGTGGCGACGAGGGCGACATCCTGTTCCCGCCCGACATGCGCGGCTATGAACTGACCCTGCGGCGCGAGTTCGATTTTAGGTCGCGTCAGTACGCTTGGGTGCTCTATCCCTCCTCTAAAGGCTTTACGCTGAACGGAAAGGAGGCTCGTCCCGGCGACCATTTCTCCGATAGCGATGTGGTCGCCATCCGTGATTTCAGTTTCTCTTTTTCCCAGTTCTCGCATCTTGCGACCGCAGGGGAGGGGAGCGAGACCGCGAAGGGGCGCACGGTCGTGGTCGATACCGAGAGGACCGCTTATAAAAGCATCCTTGTCGAACATGACGGGCGATCAAAGAGTTTTCTGTTCCGCGATGGTCGCGAGATCGTGGTGGGGCGCAAGAAGACCGATATCTCCCTGCTTCAGCCCGATGTCAGCGCCGAACATCTGGTAATATCGATGAAAGAGGCGGGGATATTCTTCTGGAACAAGGGCAAGAACGGCACCTACATCAACGGGATGCGCGTTGAGAACGGCGAGTTACAGGAAGGGAAATACCGCTTCCTGATAGCGGGCAAACATCCCGTGACCGTCACCGTTCTGCGTGAGCGGGTCGCCGAGTCGTTCCACAAGGGATCCTTGGAGCCGTTGTTCGAAAAGGTGGAGGGCTGGTTCCAACGACCGGAACTCTTCGACGGGCGTCCGATCATCCTGTTCAGCGGCGAGAGCGGCGTGGGTAAGGAGGTCTTTGCCGAATTCACCCATGCCATGAGCGGTCGCAAGGGGGAATTCGTCACCTATAACGCCGCGGCGATACCAGAAACCTTGGCGGAAAGCGAACTGTTCGGCACCTGCAAGGGGAGTTTCACCGGTGCCGAGGATAGGGCCGGCGCGTTCCTGCAGGCCGATGGCGGGACGCTATTCCTTGATGAGATAGCCGAGATGCCGCTGTCCTTGCAGGGTAAAATGCTCCGGGTGCTTGAAGATTGGACGGTGCGCCGCGTCGGTGAAAGTTCCGGCGGGAAGAAGGTCGATCTCCTGATGATACTTGCGACCAATCGCGATCTTGCTAAAGAGATCGCGGCGGGCCGCTTCCGTAAGGACCTCTTTTACCGCATATCGACCCTCGCGGTCACGATACCCCCGCTTCGTGATCGTCGCGCCGACATCCTGCCGCTTGCGCGACACCTGCTGTTCTCGCTGACCGGGCGGGAGGTCTCCTTCACGCCGGGGGCGATAACGGCGCTCGAGTCGCACGACTGGCCCGGCAATGTCCGCGAACTCAAATCGGTCATGACCCGGTTCGCGTATACCGGTAAGGATCCCTTCGATGCCTCGGATGTTTCCGCGTAACACCCGATAGACATTATTTATCCGAAATAACTTGCAAAAAAAGTCCGGAAAGAGGGTTGCTGAACAGGTGTGTGTTTTTTGGGCTCATTAATAAAATTGACAAATGACGGAGGAGGCACTAGCGTGGACCGATTTCGGAAAGGGACCCATGTTCTCGGACAACACGGTAACAGAAATAGCAAAAAGCTGATATAGGAGGTCGTTGTGGCGAATCTGTGGAAATGTCTGTGGCTCGTCGCGTTCTTGGCGGTGATGCCGCTCGGTGCGCAGGAACCCGAAGAGGGTGCCGCCGAGGAAGGGATCGGTGACGATCCCGCCGCCGCGCAGGAAGAGGCGAAGACCGACGAGAAGAAGGAAGAAGAAAAGGGAACGGAAGAGTCGACGGTCGAACAGCCGGCTCCCGCCGCGCCTGCCGTCGAAGCGCAACCGGCACCTGTCGCCGAGACCGCGCCTGCGGAAGCGCCCCAGCCAGAGGAGGTGACCGCCGAAGCCGAGGTGAAGGAGGAGGAGAAAAAGGAAGAAGAGGGAAAGGAGGAGGAAAAAGAGGCCAAAAAGTACAGCGTCGGTCTCAGCAACGCGCTTTCGCAGAACATCAACAAGGACCGCCCGAATTTCGGTTATGCGCTGACGGTGACGGGCTCCTACACCATGCCGGGCGATATCAATCTCGGCGCCTCCATCGGTTTTGCCTACAACCTCGCCTATCTGCGGGATCGCACCACCAGCGATGCCGGCGACTATCAGACCGCGAGTCTCAACCACTACAGTTTCGATGGTACGCCGCTGGGGATCGATATCAGCCGCGCCTTCACGATACCGACCGTGGAGATAGGTGTGACCCCCGCGATCAACTGGTCGATACCGTTCACCAACCGGATGATGTGGGAGGTCTACACGCTCCGTTCGACCCTCACCCCGTCGGTGACCATCGACCGCGCGTTCAAACTCATGGATGACATGACCCTTGCGGTCGCCTATACCTGCGCCTATTCCTACAACTTCGCCGAGGAGGACGCGGTCATAGGTAAGAACACCAACGAGGTGTTCGACATCAATGTGCAGATGTCGCTCAACAACATGCTGACCGTTTCGTGGGCCTACAAGGGCTTTTCGATACGCATAGGGGCGGGTTATGACAGCTCCATCCTTTACGGCGAACTGAAGAAGAGCGCCGATACCCAGTCGTTCAACCAGTTGTGGAACCATACGGTCATCTTCAACGGCGGCGTTGGCTATAGCATGGCCGGCTTCACCGACGAGAGCGATCGCTTCAGTTTCGGACTCGGTTTCACCACCGCCGGTCCCGAGTACGAGAACGGTAACTATGGCGGGGTCAGTTACAACGCCGGCGGCGACGAAGGCCGCACGGGTATCAAGGGTTTCACGATCCCCTTCGCGGGCAAGTTCACCAAGATAACGGCTACCATCGGCTACAATTATAGTTTCTAACATGGAGGTTGGTATGAACATGAAAAAACTTCTCAAGAACCTGGCGGTGCTCTTCGCGATGCTGGTCGTCGCGGCCTGCACCACCGAACGCTCCGCGGTCGACAAGACCGAGGAACTGGCGTTGGACAAGAAACTGTTCGACGGCGAATTCTTCTACCGCCAGACGGTCACCGATCTGCCCTACACGGCCGATTTCGCCTTCATCGGCGAGTCGAATGACGGCAAGATCATCCGGTGGAAGATCACCAAGAACTGGCTCATCGCCTACAATGTGCACGACAAGATCGACATCGTCGACACCGCCGAACAGGTGGCGACCAACGAGACGCCGATACTTGCCTATCCCATCGCCATGCACTTCGACATCCTGCCGCAGGAGAACCCGACGACCGGCGAGGATATGCCGATGCTTGTTCCCAACACCGACAAGCCGTGGAACGAACGGCGCTATTTCGTCATCGACCATTCGGGGAGCGCCATCGAGAACGCCGAACTTAAGTACCTGTGGATGACGCAGGAATGGGACAATCCCTTCTATTTCAGCGCTGTCGAGGCAGCGACCGACATGGAATTCTACGCCCACGACGGTTCTTACATCCCGCCGAAGAAGTATGCCGACATGCTCGCGGCCGAAGACGATCCCTTCAACAAAGAGGTCGAGTGGTTCCAGTTCCGTTCCGAGCGGTATCTGGTGTTCTTCAACAATTGGAACAGCATCTATAGTTGGGCCGATATCGAGGAGTTCATCAATACCGAGCCGGCCCGCATGGTCTCCCGCCACACTTTCAAGAAGATAAACCGCGATGTCGTTGGTCGTCGCCACTATGATCCGGCGACCCAGCAGTTCACCTGGAAGAAAGGGGCCAAGGACAACGGTTTCCGTCCGCTCGAGTTCCCCGACGAACTGTTCCGGGAATTCGGTTATTTCACCAATCTCTTCAAGGGCTATGATCCCGAGTCGGGCTACAAAGAGAAAGATTACCACGAACTAGCCAACTACTTCAATATCGCGTGGGCCAAGGCGGGCGCCGACGAAGGCGTCGCGCAGGATTGGAATTTCACCTGCGCCGCCAATCAGGGTACTGCGGCGACCTACAATGCGTGTCTTGCCAACCTCAAGTACCAGCAGAAGATGGTGTTCACCTCGTCCGCCGAGACGCCGAAGCGGATGCTTCCGGCGAACTGCGCCATCACCAAGGACTATAACCATGCCATGCTCGCGGCTCGTTTCGCGGCCATGAATCCCGGCAGCGACACCCGCGAATTCGAAAAGTGGTATGTCGCGAACTACAAGAACGATTTCTTCAAAGATGTCAAAATGGGTTCCAAGACGGTCAAGGTGCGTGACATGGAATGGTACCTGAAACCGCCCGCCGGCTGGGAATCGAAGTGCTTCTATTCCAATAAGGATGCCTTCATCCAGAAATGGAGCGGCGACCTCATGGAGGACAACGACATCAACGAGATCGTCGTGTTCGTCAAGAACCCGGTCGAGGCCTATATCCCGGCCCGCGACGGCAAGCATCTTGACGGCGCTCTGGGCTATGACGCCTTCGAGACCGAGAACAACGAGAACGCCTTCTTCATCTGCACCACCGCCGACGAGGCGCAGAATGCGGACGAGGGGAAGATCTCTCACTTCGAAAACTGCTATACCAACGAAGAAGAGATGACCGCGCTCTACACCGACGAGTTCGGCCGCAGTTACTGGAAAGGCGACCGGTACGACTGTAAGGTGCTCAAGAAGGGCGAAGCCTGCCCCGCCGGCTACGAGCCGGTCAAAGCGGCCTGCGAGATAAATGACAGCCGCACCTGCCGCTTCTACGACAATGGCCTCGGCCTGCCGAAGCTCCGTCACCGCTACATGAACGGCGGTCTGGATGTTGCCCTCATCAACTGGGTCGATCAGCCGACCGAATACGGCATCCTCGGCGTTTCCCAGTGGAATGTGAACCCCGAAACGGGCCAGACGCTCGGCGCCGGTTCCAACATCGCCGGCTCGGTCCTTCAGTGGGTCATGAGCCGCACCGTCGAACTCGCCCGCATCCTTATCGACGAGGATGATCCGGCGGCATGGGATTGGGAACAACTCATCGCGCCCGAAGAATATTCGGAGCGGCCCTCCGTCGTGTTCCAGAACAGCCCCGCGCAGATGAAGCCGCGATTCGTGAAGAACAGCACGGCGCTCCATAAGAAAGACCTGCTCGATCCGCTCCTCAGCGCTGAGCGCCAGACCGAAAAGGTCCACAAACTCATGGAGAAGATATCGGAGAAACAGCACAACTACAAGCGTTTCGATTACAACAACCTCATGGGGACCAAGTGGGAACGCGAAATGGTCCCGTACAGCATGCGTACCGCCATGTTCCCGTGGTCGATAGACGACGATCAGGATTCATGGGTCTACTCCGACGGCGAGATGAGTGTCATGCGTCCCTTCGTGTCGGGCCCCGAGGCGTTCAACATTGAGATGCTGCGCTATCTCGAAGGCATGAAGATGGATTTCTTCATGGATGAGACCTTCCTCGACGGCGCCATCATCCAGTACCTCAAACAGAAGATGACCGCGCTCCGCAAGAAGTACCCCAACTACGAGACCAGCGACAAAGAGAAATATGTCGCCGAGTTCGTGGATAACATCTTCGACGAACTCGAGCCGCTGACCTACAAGGGCGTCGCTGAGCACGAGATGGGTCACTCGGTCGGCCTGCGCCACAACTTCAGTTCATCGGCCGACCAGATGAACTACCATGACGAGTACTTCGCGACCGGTAATTACCCGGCCATGCTCAAAGAGATGAAGGAGAAGGCGCAGGAACTCAACGACGAGGGCCGCGATCCGGCGACCTGGGGCCGCGAGATATACAACACGAAGCGCTCCTTCGAATCGAAGATGAACTACTACACCTATGTCTCCATCATGGACTATCAGCGCGAGGCCTATATCCACGCGGTCGGGCTCGGCAAATACGACAAGGCGGCGCTCAAGTTCGCGTATGGCCGCACGGTCGAACAGTACCGCACCGACGATGATGGCTTCGTCGAGATGGACGAGACCAACCCGCTGCGCGATGCGGCCTATCCCTTCCCGGTGCTTATCAACAGACCGTTCATCGACAGCGAGAGCGGCAAACTTGCCGAGATCGCCGACTTCCCGCGTGAGACCATCACCTACGAGGATCCCGCGCAAGGTAAGGTCATGCGGGTCGTCGCGGCGCTCAAACACGATATGCTGGGTCGCCTCATTACCGCCGAGGACGGGAACAACTACAAGACGAATGAGACCAAGTACCTCGTGAACGACGGCTCCATCCACAAGTACATCTTCTTCTCCGACGAGAAGCAGACCGACGAACCGATCAACAAGATCTTCGATGCCGGCTACACGGGCGCCGATTCGGTCAGGTTCATGTCGGATACCGAGCAGTCGTACTACTTCATGCGCTTCTTCCGCCGCGGCAACCCGAAGTTCCGCGAATTCCGCGGCCGCACCTGGTACAAGATGATACTGGACACCCTGCTTGATAAGTACAAATATGTCCACTACCTGCTCGATTTCAACTACAATGTCGCGAAGGCCGGCTGGTTCGGCAACCTGCCCATCTGGACCTCCGGCAACGGGTGCGGTACTCTGCAGTACAGTCTCTCGACCGATATCGCGGAGCCGAAGATAACGCTCGATAATGCCCAGTGTATCGAGTACCTGAAAGGCATGCAGGGTATCGAGTACTGGTTGGAGGGTGACGAACTGAAGAGTTTGACCCCGTTCGGCATGGGTGACTACATCGTCGCCGGTATGGTCGGTGTCAACCATTTCCTCAACAATGTCCTCTATCGCCCCGATGTCACCGAATACCTCAGAATGGGTACCAGTTTTGACGCCGACATCAACGGGAAGATCGAGGCCTCGCTCGGTCAGGAAGCGGTATGGGTGCCCAACCCGTACATTCTGGACGGCGAGACGATCGCGGGTGGCGGCACCGGTCTGCCCGACCCGATAGTGACCGATCCGGTCGTGGGCCGCTACCATCGCGACCACTACTGGTATCAGGATGATCCGTCGGTCTACTACGACAAGGTCGTCTGGCGCGGGTTCTCCGAAGAAAAGGCGGTCGCGATATTCGCGCTGTCGAATCAGGGCTGGCTTTCGGACAAGTACGGCAGAGAGAGCATGGCCAACGGTCTCGGACAGATGGCTGACGGCATCGACAACCTGATATTCGCCATGTTCGGCGACATCGCCAACGAGGACTCGATACTCTCCTTCACCCCCTACTGCATAAAGAAAGGGGATACCAAGATCGTTAAGGTCGAACTGCCGGTGAACACCTACCTCACCTTCAACGCCGAGCCGCCGTTCTACACCCCCGAAGACGGTAACCCGGAAAAACCCTCGCTGGCTCAGAACCTGCCCAAGAACATCTGTGCCCATGTGAAGGACATCAACGATCCGACCGCGGTGTATGAACCGGTCCATGCAGGCTGGATCTATTTCGACAAACTCTCCCCGATGTACTGGGGTATCGGCAATGTCATGAACGCGTCGGCCGATACGAGCGTCCTGCTGAAGTTCGGTACCTTCACCTACGGCACCTATCGCACCGATGTGAAGCCGGCCGATATCGACGAGGTCGAGGTCATCAACTCGGTCGGCAACATGTATTACCGCGCAAAACTGCCGCAGGGCGACCTGAGCGAGATCGACATCCGCGACCTCGTGTGGTGGAAAGAACGCAAGGCGGTGGGCGCCTCCGACGCCGATGCGCTGTGCCTCGCCGATCCGACCGATGCCGATGCTGACGGCAACGCCGACGGCTATGCGTGGACCACCGATGATTACGGCCCGGTCCGCGGCGCCAAGATCAAGTGTGCGCGTGACGAGAGCAACAACATCATCCAGAAGTATGACACCAAGGAGGAATTCCGGCAGTACCTCGAAGACTCCTATGCCCGCTTCTGCCCCGCCTATCGTCTCGTGAGAACGCTCAGCAAGATCACCGGTCAAGGTGAAGGAAGTCAGGCGAAGTCCGACCCGTCGAACTACAAGGTGACGGTCATCGAAACGACGCTCGAACAGTTGAACGCCTTCATAGCCGACCATTTCGGGACGGCCGTGATGTATGCGTACTTCATCTAGCACCGTTCATCGTACCTGTTTCACGGGGAGGGCCTGCGGGCCCTCCCTTTCTTTTTGGGCCGGCGTCGTTCTGCTGCTATTCCTGATCTCTCCGACGATCTTGCGAGCCGAGATGCTGATGCGCGGCGGCCGTCCGGTCGCTATTGCCTTTACCGGCGGCGGCATCGTCAAGCGGGGGCAGTTCCTCCCGGCGTTCCGGGTGCCTTCCGTGTCTTATGAACTCTATCTTTCCCGCGAAGTGTTCGTGTCGTTCGAAAAGGATCTGTCTCCGGAGGCGGAACGCGACGCGGCGGCTCAGGCAGGCGCCGAGATCGTCGGGCCGGTGGCGCGCACCGATGGCTTCCGGCTCGTCAGACTGCCATACCCGTCGATCGCTCTTGCCGAGCGCATCGCCGATATGCCGGGTGTCCGCCGGGTCGAGCCGGACATCTGGCGCCCGGTCGGGTGGCGCGGCACCGGGCCGGACGACCCGCTTTTCCCGCACCAGTGGCATCTCGAGAACACCGGTCAGACCGGTCGCGCTGGCGAGGATGCCAAGGTGGCGGCGGCATGGCGGTATCTCTACGACGCCGGTCTGGAGCCGGGCCGCGGGATACGGGTCGGTGTCATCGACGACGGGTTCGACCTTGCCCACACCGACCTTGCCGGTGCGCTCCTCGCCGGCATCGACCTGTTCGGCGATGATGCGTTGCCGATGATAGGTCCGGGAGATCTGCACGGCACGGCGGTCACCGGGGTGCTCGCGGCGCGGGTCGGTAACGGCATCGGCGTGGCGGGCGCCTGCGGAGCGTGCCTCGTGGTCCCGGTGCGGGTAAGCGCCGAACTGATAAACGGCGTCACCGAGATAGATGCCTTCAACTACCTGCTCGACCGCGAGGTGGACATCATATCGAACAGTTGGGGGCCCGCCGATCGTGGCGGCCCGATGGACATGAGCGAACCCCTCAAGGAGGTCATCGCGTGGGCCGCCGTTCACGGACGGGGCGGTCGCGGCGTGACGATACTGTTCGCCGCCGGTAACGGCAACGAGGATATCTCTGACCCCCGGAGTTTCGACGGCTACGCGGCGAACCCGTGGGTCATCGCGGTCGGCGCGGTGAATGCCTCGGGGGTGCGGACCGTCTACAGCGACTGGGGGAGGGATCTCGACCTCCTCGCGCCAAGTTGCGACACCGATCTGGAAGGATATGCCGATCCATTCGACCCCTACAAGATACGCGACGGTATCTGGACGACCGACAACACCGGGTTCAGCGGCTATGCGCCGGGCGATCACACCGCGACCTTCTGCGGCACCTCCAGCGCGGCACCGCTCGCGGCGGGTGTGGCGGCGCTCCTGCTGTCGGCCGAACCCTCGCTGACGCGCGAGGAACTGTACGCTCTTTTGACCGGGACCGCCGACAAGGTGAGCCCGCGTGATGCGCGGTACGACGAGGCCGGTTTCAGTGAACGGTACGGGTTCGGCCGGATCGACGCGCTCGCCGCCATCGAGGAACTCTGCGCGCAAAAGGCCTGCGAAGGCGGGCCCGCCGATACCGAAGAGCCGATCGATCCGCTGGAGCCGGAGGTTGACTTCGTAGAGAACCTGAATACAGTCAGCGACGATGACCTGCCGCTCGTGACCGAACGACCGGTGACGACCGGCGGCGGGTGCTCTTTCACCGCATTCTAACGGAGGATACGCATGGGCCTTCTTTCATCGCTGTGGGACACGATCAAGCCGAAGCGGGAGATCGTTCCGGTCGAACTGACCCCCGATAACTTCCAACCGTCGATACAGAATTCTCCGGTGCCGGTGCTCGTCGATTTTTATTCGAACACCTGTATGCCGTGCCGCCAGATGGCCAAAACGGTGACCAAGTTCGCCACCGATTTTCAGGGCAGGGTGCGGGTCGGCGCCTTCAACACCGCCAACGACACGCAGGGGAAGATACTCGTGCCGCTCAAGGTGCGCGCGGTCCCGACGCTTGTCATGTTCAATAAAGGGAAACCGGTCGAGACCTTCGTCGGGCTCACCGGGTACCTGAAATTGGCCGAGGCGCTTGAGAAGATAGAGAAAGGCGGCTAGTCGAACGATATCTTCACCGTTGCCCCGACGGGTACCGTCATCCCTTCTTTCAGGTTGACCTCGAGTGCGTACCGTACCGGGCGCCCGCTTGGTATCGTGGCGTCCGAACCGGGCTTTCCCTCTTTTATCGACACGATACGACCGTCATCGCCGATGTAGAGTATCGCGAGCGGTATCGTGGTATCGTGCATCCAGAAGAACCGTTCCCGCAGGTCGTCGAAGATAAAGAGGAGCCCTTGTTTCGGCGGGAGCGCGGCGCACTGCATGAGGCCCCTGCGGTGCAGTTCCGGCCGGTCGGCCACCGCGACGCGGAACGATGATATCTTTTCGCCTTCGGACAGGACGGCGACGGTCGCCTTGGGGATGTAGCCGCAGAAGTTCTCAGCGGCCGAAATGGTCCCACACAGGCAGAGCAGCAGTATCCAGCGGCCTGCCATCGCGGGTGACGAAAAGGGCATGATCCCTCCGTTCGGTGACGGTACCTATCTCGAACAGCTCCGGTTGGGCGTGGGGCGAGCACACGATGAGAAAGAACTCCTCTCCGCTCGAAAGCAGGATCTCGTCGAGCGGGACCTGAAGTTCGCGGGCGACGGCGGCAACCTCGGGGTGCGCCGGTATCCGTTCGGCCGCTATATCCATCGAAACGCCGCTTGCACCGGCAAGAAGCGTGAGTTCCGAAACAAGCGAGTCGCTGAGGTCTATCGCCGCGCCCGGTGTGCCGGTGACCGGCGGCTGGGCGAATGGGTCGGGGTAGAGGAAGCGGCGCACCGCTTCTCCGCCTTGTTCTCCGCGCTGAAGCCGGAGCAGTCCGGCCCGCGAGAGCCCCGGATGCCCCGCGAGGAAGATGCGGTCGCCCGGCCGCGCGCCGGAGCGGCGCCATGGCGAGGCGGGCAGGGGGGCGAACATCGTGGCGCCGACGAAGAAGGCGGGGCCGCCGGTCGTGTCGCCGCCGATGCAGGTGATGCTGTGTGTCTCGGCGAAGCGTTTGATGCCTTCGATGATGCCGCGCGCCGGATCCTGCTGGTCGGTCGGGATGGCGAGATTGAGCATGAAATGCGAAGGTCGACCGCCCATCGCGAGGATGTCGCTCGCGTTGGCCGCCATGAGTCGCCAACCAACAGAGTCGGGCGGCATGAACGAAAGGTCGAAATGGATCCCTTCGGCCATATGGTCGGTGGTGACGAGGAGATGATGGTCTTCCCAGACGGCGCAGTCATCGCCGATGAAGGGGCGTTTCGGGTCGTCGAGCGTCATGAGTTCACGGATGAAGCGCCACTCGCGGTTGTCGAGCATGACGGGCGCCTAGGAATCGAACAGTTTCGAGAAGACTTCGTGATAGTCCGAAACGAAGGTGGCCGCGACGCTGTCGCGTATCTCGGCGGGTATGCTCTTGTGGAGCGCCTGATTCTCGGTCGGCAGGATGACCTCGGTCAGTCCGTACCGTTTGGCCGCAAGCAGTTTCTCGCGCAGGCCGCCGATCGGGAGCACCTTGCCGGTGAGACTTATCTCGCCGGTCATGCCGATACCGGGGTTGACCGTCTTTTTGAGGAAGAGCGACAGGAGCGCCGTCGTTATCGTGATGCCGGCCGAAGGGCCGTCCTTGGGCACCGCTCCCGCCGGGAAGTGGATGTGGATGTCTTTCTTGTCGAGAGAGAAGTCGGCGGGAAGCCCGAACTCCTCGCGGTTACTCTTGATGTAGGAAAGGGCTATGCGGGCAGATTCCTTCATGATGTCGCCGAGTTGCCCCGTGAGTATGAGTTGCCCGGTACCCTCCATCCAGTTGACCTCTATCTTGAGCGTCGTGCCGCCGTGCATGGTCCATGCGAGGCCGGTGATGACGCCGATACGCTCATCTCGGAGGAACGATTCTTCGGAATAGGGGGGCAGTTTGAGGTACTGTTCGACCAGTTTCGGGGTGACGCGGTGCGCTATCTTCTTGCCCGAGGTCTTGAGCGTGATGCTCTTGCGGCAGATGGCGCCGACCTTGCGTTCCAGTTCGCGGACGCCTGCCTCGCGGGTGTAGCGCCGGATGAGGAACTGGACGGCGTCGTCGGCGAACTTGAGGTCCTTGTCGGTCAGCCCGTTGTTGTCTATCTGGCGCGGGATGAGGTAGCGTTTGGCTATCTCGGTCTTCTCGAGATCGGTGTAGCCCGACAGCGTGATGATCTCCATGCGGTCCTTGAGCGGCGCCGGTATCGTCTCTTCCCAGTTGGCGGTGGCGATGAAGAAGACCTCGGAAAGATTGTAGGGGAGCCCGAGATAATTGTCGGTGAACGAGAAGTTCTGTTCCGGATCGAGCACCTCGAGAAGCGCCGATGACGGGTCGCCGCGGAAATCCTTGCCGATCTTGTCTATCTCGTCGAGCATGAAGACCGGGTTGACGGTGCCGCAGTGCTTGATCCCCTCGATGATCTTGCCGGGCAGGGCGCCGATGTAGGTGCGCCGGTGGCCGCGTATCTCGGCCTCGTCATGGAGCCCGCCGAGACTCATGCGGTGGAACTTGCGGCCGAGCGCCCGGGCGATGGATTTGCCGAGCGAGGTCTTGCCGACGCCGGGGGGGCCGATGAAGCAGAGCAGGGGGGATTTCGAGTTGCCCTTGACCTGCCGCACGGCGAGGAATTCAAGGATACGCTCCTTGATGTCATCGAGCCCGTAGTGGTCCTCCTCCAGTATCTCCTTGGCCCGGTTGAGGTCCTTGTTGTCCTCGGTGCGTTCGTCGTTCCACGGCAGTTCGAGGAGCGTATCGAGGAAGGTCTTTATCACGCTCACCTCGGGGGCGGCCGGGTTCATGCTCCGCAGGCGGGTTATCTGTTTTTCGGCCTCGGCGCGCACCTCGTCGGGGAAGTTCTTGTCGCGGACCTTCTGGGCGTACTCCTCCAGTTCGTAACTGTACGGGTCGTCGGTACCGAGTTCCTTCTGGATCTGTTTCATCTGCTCCTTGAGGAAATACTCCTTCTGCGCCTTGCCCATCCGCTCCTTGGTCTTGTTGCGGATGTCGTTCTGTATCTCGAGGAGCGACAGTTCCTTCTCAATGAACTCGTTGACGATGGTCAGTTTCTTGAACGCGACCCCCTCTTCGAGCACCTGCTGGGATATCTCGATGGAGTTGGAGAGGTGGCTGACCACCAGTTCGGCGAACCGTATCGGGTCGGTGATGCTGTTGAGTATCGCCACGATGTCGGGCGGGAAGTTCTTGTCGCCGAGGTTGGTCAGTTTGTCGAGTCCGTCGCGGATGTTCTTGACGAGCGCCTCGACGCGGACATCGGTCTCGGCGGCCGATTCCGCTATCGGATCGACGGCGGCGGCATAGTAGTTGTCGGCGGTGTCGTGGGAAAGATCCTTGAGCCGCGCCTTCTGCACCCCCTGTATGAGCAGTTTGATGCGGCCGTCGAACAGTTTCTGCATCTTGAGTATCGAGGCGACGCACCCGACGGGGTAGAGCGTCTCGGTCGACAGTGCCTCGTCCTCGGTGCGCCGCTGGGCGGTGACGAACAGCAGCCGCTCGCTCGCGATGGCCTGATTGACGCCGGCGACCGAGAAGTCGCGGCTCACGAAGACCGGCATGATCATGAAGGGGAAGAGCACCGAGTCCTTGAGCGCGAGCACCGGCAGGCGCTCCGGTATCTTTATCTGGTCGGGCAGAATGGGAGTTTGTTGTTCCATATCGTTCCTCAATTGATGGTGATCTGTTTTTTGCCGCGCTTCTCTTCGACGAGCGGCAGGCGGATGGTCAGGACGCCGTCCTCAAGCGTCGCGACGGCGGTCTGGAGGTTGACCGCCTGTTCGAGGTAGATGAGTTTCTTGAATTTGCCGTTGGCCCGTTCAAGCCCCATGCAGGACTTGTACTTTCTCTTTACCGTGTCTTTTTCGCCACTTATCTCGACGAACTTGTCTATGCCTTCGATGTGGAGGTGCTCCTTTTCGAGCCCCGGCATCTCGACCTCGACCACTAACTGGTCGTTCTCGATGAACAGGTCGAACGGGAAGTGGATGTCCTCCTCCGGTTCGCTCGCCAGCGGGGCGCACAGCGAATCGACGAGATGCTCCAACTCCGCCTTCAGGGTATGGTACCGCTTGAGTGATCTGAACTGGGTATCCTTGTTCTCGGGCATGGGTCCCTCTTGGGAGCTATTTCTCTACCATATAATCAGGAAAAGCCGAAGTCAAGAGAAGGGAAGGTCAGAAGAACCGGTACCGGAACAGCGCCCAGATGGCGCGCAGGCCGTCGCGGAGCCCTATTTTTTTCCCTTCGTCATACCCCCGGGGGCGGTACGATATCGGTATCTCGCCGTAGCGGAGTTTTTCGTCGCGGATCAGACGCCCCAGTTTCACCGTTATCTCCGGTTCTATACCGAATCGCTCCTCGCGTAGGTCGAGCCGTCCCAACAGGTCGGCGCGCACCAGTTTGTAGCAGGTCTCCATGTCGCTGGTCGGCAGGCCGGTCAGGATGCGGGTGAGAAGCGAAAGCGAGCGGTTGGCGAGCGCGTGGAGCGGCGTCGCCCCGGCGTTGCCCCCTTCGAGGAAGCGCGATCCGTACACGATATCGAGCCCTGACCGCGCCGCGTCGAGCAGTCGCGGTATGTCGGCCGGGTCGTATTCGAGGTCGGCATCGTGGAACAGCACCCGGTCGCCGGTCGCCGCCGCGATGCCGGTGCGGAGCGCCGCTCCTTTGCCCCGGTTGCGGGGGTGGGTGAGGAGGCGGATGAGACCCCGTTCGGCCAGTTGCGCGAGCACCTCCGAGGAGCCGTCGGTCGATGCGTCGTTCACCGCGACGATCTCCATCGAGTCCCCGGCG
>JAKLFG010000029.1 GCA_022711315.1 bacterium
CTCCTGCCGCTCGACGCCGCCTACACACCCTCGCTCGACCCGGCCGGCGAACGGATGCTGTTCACCGGCAACCTGCGCGGCGCCGACAAGGACATCTTCCTCCTTTCGCTCGACGACGGCGCGGTCACCCGCCTTCACCTGCCGGGCGACCAGTATAGCGCCGCGTTCGCCTCCGCCCACCAACTTATCTTCAGCACCGAGGACGGCGGCCGCATCGTACCGGTCCTGCTCGACCTCCGCGACGATACGCTTTCTCGGCTGTACGAGCCGATATCGATCGCGCTCTATCCCAAGATACTCGCCGACCGCCTGTTCTTCATCGGGTTCGATAACGACGGCTATTTCCCCGCCTGGGTCCCCCTGCGCCCCGCCGCCGCCGTGCCGATCACCGTGGAGCGGACCGCGGTCGCCGCTTCCGCGACCGGAACGGACGCCGTCGCTCCGGCACTCGAAGAGGCCCACGGCTGGGAAGGGGCATGGCCCACGGCGCTCATTCCCGACTACAACGGCGGGCTGTCTTTCCAGAAGATAGGCGCCACGCTGTTCGCCGAGTCAGACACCGGCCGGCGCGGCTACGAGATATCCTTCGGCAAGGCCTTCAGCGACGCCGACACCTATGAGGCGCGGCTGACCTATCGCGACGACGACATCATGCCGTCGTTCTACTGGCAGGCCTACTACGGCTGGTACCGGGCCACCTTCGGCGACCCTGAACATATCACCTACCGCGGAGCCATCCACGATGTCCGCACCCACCTTTCGACCTCGTCCCAATTCAACACTCTCTGGTTCCTGACGCCATCCTACGCCTACCGGGCGACCCACTCGATATCGGCGAGCATCGGCTTCCGGTTCCGGCAGGAAACGGTGGAGAACGACCTCGACGACCCGACGATACTTCCCTACGACCCACGGAAGAGTTACAGCGTGCAGAGCGGAGCCTCCTATAACTTTCATTTCAATTTCTCCCCGGGAAGTTACCTGCTTTTCTCGCCGATGGATCAGAGCATACTCCGCATCCCGGCGACGATATCGCGCGACCTCTGGACCGGCGAGAACCTCCTGACCCTCACCCCGTCGCTCACTTATGCCCACCTGCTCGACAAACACGGGAAGATCGGCGCCATCACGCGCCATGCGCTCTACGCCGCCTTTCTCACCGACGCGCGCTACAGTCTCGGCGGCGAGGAGAAAGACCCGGAACTCATCAACCTCGACACCTTCATCTACGGCTCCTCGTCCGCCGTCACGGTGCGCGGCTACCGCTCCGGCGCACTCACCGGACGCACCGTCTATTTCACCAACAACGAACTGCGATTCCACATACTCAGCATCGAGGAGGGGCTCGGACTGTTCCCGCTGATGCTGAAGAACCTGCAGGGAGCGGTGTTCTGCGACCTCGGCGCCGGCGCCGGGGATCTCGCCCTGCGCGAACGCTCCTTCATCGCGTCGCTCGGCGTCGAGGGAAAACTCCTCACCCACTGGTGGTACCATGTGCCGCTCATGTTTAAACTCGGCCTCGCACGCGGGCTCACCGAGGGCGGCGTCTGGAATGTCTATGTCGCGGTGGGCAACAGTTTTTGATTGACTTGCCCCACTCGCTCTGCTACGGTGGAACGGCACGATGACAAACCACTTCGACGGAGGCTTCCATGCACCACGGCGTTCTTGAACGGTTCATGCGTTACATCGCCATCGACACGCAGTCCGACGAAAGTTCCGAAACTTCCCCCTCTTCGGCCAAACAGTTCGATCTCGCCAAACTCCTGAAAAAGGAACTGGAGGAGATGGGGCTGAAGAAGGTCTCTCTCGACGAGTACGGGTATGTCATGGCGGAACTGCCGGCCAACATCGACAGGAAGGTCCCGGCCATCGGTTTCATCGCCCACATGGATACGAGCCCCGACATGTCAGGAGCGAACATCAAAACACAAACGCTGAAGAACTATGATGGCGGTGACATCACGCTCAACAAAGGGCTGGGCATCACCCTGTCGGTCAAGGAATTCCCCGAACTTAAGATGTACAAGGGACAGACGCTCATCACGACCGACGGCACGACGCTCCTCGGCGCCGACGACAAGGCGGGCATCGCCGAGATCATGACCGCCATGGAATACCTTGTGAAGCATCCCGAGATAAAACACGGGCCCATCAAGATCGGGTTCACCCCCGACGAAGAGGTCGGACGCGGCGTCGATCATTTCGATGTCAAGAAGTTCGGCGCCGAACTCGCCTACACCATGGACGGCGGCATGATCGGCGAACTCGAATACGAGAACTTCAACGCGGCGATGGCGAGCATCGCCATTCAGGGGCGCAACATCCACCCCGGCTATGCCAAGGACAAGATGAAGAACGCCATCATCATCGGCATGGAACTCAACGATCTCCTGCCGGTCGATCAGCGACCCGAGTTCACGGTCGGCTACGAAGGGTTCTACCACATCATGAAGTTCGAAGGGACGGTCGAGAAGGCCACCGTAAAATACATCATCCGCGACCATGACCGGGCGAAATTCGAGGCGAAAAAGGTATTCATCACCCGCGCCGTCGAGTTCCTCAATCAGAAATACGGCGCCGGCGTCGTCAACCTCGAACTCAAGGACCAGTACTTCAACATGCGCGAAAAGGTCGAGCCGGTGTTCCATGTGGTCGAAACGGCGAAAAAGGCGATGGAACTGTGCGGTGTCGAACCGCATGTCGTCCCGATACGCGGCGGCACCGACGGATCGCGCCTCTCCTACATGGGTCTCCCCTGCCCCAACATCTTCGCCGGTGGCCACAATTTCCACGGCAAACTCGAATATGTGGTGGTCGAATCGATGGAAAAGGCGGTCGCCGTCATCCTCAAGATAGTCGAACTCTACGCCGCGAAATAGCGCCTAGTCCCCTCGCATCGACGGGGCTATCCGACCCCGCACCTTTTTACCGGAACGCTCGATGAGCATGATGCGCGCCATCCCCTGTTCCACGGCGAGCAACACCTCTTCCGTTCCCTCGTAGCGGTATTCCTCAGGGAAGCCCCATCCCTCCTGTACAGTAAGAAGTCCTTCCTGAAAAAGGTAATACCGCCCCGAAACGGCGTCGTATCGATCCCGTATCCGCCCAGACCCGCGCGCGATGACGGCGGTGACCGGCGACAGGAGACCTTCCTGCGGGTCGAAATGGTAGAGATATGCCTGCAGGACAGAAAGGATTGGGAGACGCAGGACGCTCCGCCGGTCGTTGCCGGCGTACAGAACGGTTGAAAGATACAGTTCGGTGTCGTCCCGGCCGCAGAAGATATTCACCGGCTTTTCGATGACGGTCCCCTGCTCCGATACCTCGACGCCGGCAAGGAAATAGTTTTCCCATTCGGATAACCGCGTGGTCGTCCGGCTCACGATGAACTGGCGTACCGCGGCGCTCTCGTAGCGTCCCTGATGGAGGACCCATACGCTTCCCGCATCGGTGATACAGGCGGACAATATCTCGTCCGCAGAGGTATTATAGGTCGCCTCCTCCTTCACCGGGCCGGATCCGCCGCGATAGATGGTCAAGCGAATGCCGTCCCCCGAAAGCGACTTCGCGACAAGGCGGTCTGATCGTTCGTGGTAAACCATCGGCACACTGCCGGGATACCGCATCTGCAGGTCCGTGATCTTTTTGCCCGTAAAGCGGTACCAGCGCACCTCATCGTCGCGGTCGACCCGCACGAAGGGACCGCCCGGCGTCATGATCTGGCAGTCACCCTCACAGAGCGTCTTTTCTCCGGAACACGAGATCAAAAGAGGAGCGAACAACGAAAGAAGAAAAAGGAGATATCTGGGAAAGGGACGAAGCACCGTGAGTGCTTCAGTATTCCATAGACTTGAGTTCCTGTTCCGACTGCTTGTAGTACTCATTCTCGGCCGTGACCAGTTTCAGGATCGACCGGAACAGGTCCTTGGCCTTCGTCGGGTTGAAACTCTTCATGACCTTGGCCTTATCGAAGAGTTTCTTGACGGTCTTGTCCTTCTCGTCGAACCACTTCTTGCACTCCGCCTTGTCGGGATCCTTCTGGAGGCATTTCTCATAGTTCTCGTTCGCCACGACATAATTGTCCTTCTTTTCCATGTCGAGCGCCTTGGCATAGTAACCGATGGCGTAGATGCGGTCGATCTTCTGGGAGAACTCGGTGCCACCGGGGGTTATCTCGGTGTCGAGCGCCTTGGCCGCCTCAAGGTTATCGAGTATGAGACTGTAGTTGAGCAGGTTAATGCCCTCGAGTATCTTGTCGCGTATCTTATTGAAGTTGAGCAGTTGGCTCTTGAGCGCGAGGACCTTGGCATCTTCCTCGCACTCGCATTTGAGTTGACTGACCTTGAGTATCGCCTGTATCGCCTCGTTGTACTTGCCCTTGCTGCACATGTCGAGAACTATATTGCGCGCCTTTTCGAGTTTCTCGGCGTTCCGCTCCAGCTGGTCGCGTTTCTTGGCGTTCTCTTCCTCCCGCTCCTGTTCACGGCGACGGCGCTCGTCCTCAAGACGGGCCCGTTCGCGTTCCTCCTTCTCGCGCCGCTTTTCCTCGGCGACGCGGCGTTTGCGCTCTTCCTCTTCGCGTTTCCGCTCCAGTTCCTCTTCGCGGCGCTGGCGCTCCTCTTCAAGCCGTTGCTTGCGCTCCTCCTCTTTGCGTTCCTTTTCGCGCAATGCCGCTTCCCGTTTCTCGCGTTCCCTCTCCTTCACCGAGGAGCCGCCATCATCATCCTCGTCCTCATCCTCGTCGCGGGAAGATGACTTACTGATGCTTTTCGATATCTTCGAGAGAGCCTTTTTCATGAGTTTCTTGTAGACACTGCCCGCCGTGATGTCGCGGGCCGAGTCGAAGTTCGCCTTTTCGTCCGCCACCGAATCCTCGCCATCGATATCGATGACCATCAGGCGGACCAGCACCTCGCCGTCGTCGTCCTTGATGAGGAACAGGGCGGCATAATCGAAATCGGCATCGCCCGCCTCTTCGGCCCAACAATCGGTCTTGCTGCCGCATTTCTTGAGTTTGGACATCAACTTGGACTTCACATCGCTGTAAGAAACATAGTCGTATTTCTTCTTGAAGACCTTCTCTATCTCGGAGGTTATCTTGCTCTCACTGCCAACATCCTTGATGATGGGTTCCATGAAGAGTATCTTCTTGCCGAACAGCGGTAGGGTGAAGAGTACGCACAGCCCGACGATCAAAAGCCTTTTCACAGCCGCTCCTCCTGACCTAAATCTCACAAAATGTCTGGACCATTAAATATGCTTTTATTCTTTTTTCAAGTTTTTGTCTTTATTCTTTCATTGTTTTTTGTTTTTTCCGCCGCATTCCCATACGAGAAGATGTGTCGCGCCCTCACGCATAATGCCGCGACAGGGAATCTCGCTTCCCCTGAAGAGAGCCTTTTCGATACGCAACCACTTTTCCTCCTCCCGAACGATGAACTCGACCCCCTCGACGAGTTCATCACCGATCCTGACCGCCCCCAAAGCCCGGAGCCGTTCTTTCTCTTTTTGCACCATGATGTTCTGCGGAATAGTCGGGGCCGGGACCGAAGAGGCGTTCTCCGTGACGCCGGAGCCGAAGGATCTCTCGATATCACTCAAAAGAGATGACGCCTCTCCCTTCCGGGTCTCCACCTCACCTTGCCGACGCACATGCACAAGGTAGAGGAACATCGCAAAAGAGATCAACAGGAAGACCGCGAAAAGTGCCCGCGCCCTGTCACTCGCCCCGCTCATCGCCCCGTTATGATCTCCTTATCATGTACGAACACCGCTCCCCTGATAGCAGAGAACGGACGAAAAAGCAACTTGACTTTCGGCCGCACTCAAATATACTCGCATAAGCGGTTATCCGAATAGAGGAGGATGTTCAATTGAAAAAAGAGGCGAAATTCTTTAAGGCGTTGGGCGACGATACGCGGCTCGCGATCATCGCGCTTTTGTCGTGGCGCGAGGAACTGTGCGTCTGCGACATCATGACGGTGCTGGAACTGACCCAGTCGAAGGCATCGCGCCATCTGCGCTATCTGACACAGGCGGGTATCCTCGACGACCGGCGCGAGGCGGTATGGGTCTACTATCGGATCACCCCCGATATGACAACGCTTGAGGCGGGTATCGTGAAAAGCGTGCAGGCCCACTTCGGCGGCAAACCGTACGCCGCACTGAAAAAGAAACTGGAGGCGTGGCTCGCAAAGAAATGCGATTCGCCGATATGCAAAGGCTGACCCAACATCATAGGAGGCGACGATGAAGAAACTGCAGATCCTCGGGACCGGCTGTCCCAAGTGCAAACAACTGGCGATCCTGACCGAAGAGGCGGCCAAGGAACTCGGCATCGGGTATGAGATCGTCAAGGTGACCGACATCAACGAGATCGTCTCGTTCGGCGTGATGTCGACCCCGGCGCTCGTCGTTGACGGCGTGGTGAAGGTGGCGGGGAAGGTGCCGCCGGTCGCTGAACTGAAGAAACTGATCGCCTAGCGGGGGATCGATGAACGCGAAAAAGATCGTGACGATACTGCTGACCCTTTTCACGGCGGCGGGGATCGTCTATGCCGTCATCGGCGGCGGTACGCCGACGACGGACCCTGCCCCGGCCGCTCCGGCGGCTGAGACGAAAAAGGCGGCACCGAGCGTCGACGGGCTGACCGTCTACTACTTCCATACCTCGTTCCGTTGCCATTCGTGCCTCACCATCGAACGGCTGACCCATGAGACGCTCAACGAGCAGTTCGCGGCGGAACAGAAAAGCGGCGCTATCCGCTGGCAGATGGTTAACTACGAAGAAGGGGTGAACGAGAGATACATCGATCAGTATAAGCTCTACACCAAACAGGTCATCCTTTCAGCGCTGAAGGGGGGCAGCGAGGTCGCATGGAAGGATCTCGACGAGGTGTGGACGCTCAAGAACGACGAGATGCGTTTCAAGCTCTACATAGCCGACGAGATAAAAAAATTCCGCGCGGAGAACGGGTTATGACCGTCGCGGCGATACTTGGCGCCCTGTGGCTCGGGATACTCACCTCGATCAGCCCCTGTCCGCTGGCGACCAACATCGCGGCGGTTTCCTACATCTCGCGCACCATCGGCGACAAGCGGTCGGTCTTCCTGTCGGCGGCGCTCTACACGCTGGGCCGAATGGTCGCCTATGTCGCGATCGCCTTTATCGTGGTGCAGAGTCTCCTGTCGATACCGAAGGTGTCGATCTGGCTCCAGATATACATGCCGAAACTGCTGGGGCCGCTCCTTATCGTGGTGGGGCTGTTCCTCGTCGAACTCATATCGGTGAACCTTCCCGGGAGCAAGACCCAGCGCGATTTCTCCAAATTCGGCCATGTCGGCGCGGTGCTGATGGGCTTTCTCTTCGCCCTTGCGTTATGCCCGGTGTCGGCGGCGCTCTTCTTCGGTTCGCTCATACCGCTGGCGATCCAGCAGTCATCTCCGGTCCTTCTGCCGCTCATTTACGGCATCGGGACGGCGGTGCCGGTCATCGCGTTCGCCGTCGCCATCTCTCTGGGCAGTGCGGCGCTCGCGACCGCGTTCAACGCCGTCACCCGCTGGGAGAAACGGCTACGGATCGCCTTCGGCATCATCATCATAGTGGTTGGTATTTATCTGACACTGGCGCATGTGTTCGGGATACAGTTCATCTAGGAGGTCGGATATAATGAATTGGAAGAGTGAACTCAAACCGCTCGGCATCATCGTGGCGGTATTTTTTGCCGCCTTTTTCCTGCCGGTCGGCCTCCACCGGTTCGACAACGCCCTTACCGAGGCGCTCGAACTGGTGAAGTGGTACGCGCAGGAACATGTGCTCCTCTGCCTCGTTCCCGCCTTCTTCATCGCGGGGGCCATCGGCGTTTTCGTGTCGCAGAACGCGGTGATGAAGTATCTCGGCGCGGGGGCGAAAAAATGGGTCGCCTACCTCGTCGCGTCGGTGTCGGGGACGATACTCGCCGTCTGCTCCTGTACGATACTGCCGCTGTTCGCCGGTATCTACAAACGGGGCGCGGGACTCGGCCCCGCCATTGCGTTCCTCTATTCCGGTCCGGCGATCAGCGTACTGTCGATCATCCTGACGGCGCGGATACTCGGTTTCGAGATCGGCGTTGCCCGCGCGGTCGGTGCGATCGGCTTTTCGCTCGTTATCGGCCTCATCATGGCGTTCATTTTCCGGAAAGAAGAGGCGGAACGGACCGCCGGGATACAACTGCCGCCCGAAGAGACGGGACGACCGCTTTATCAGACGATCATCTACTTTTTTCTCATGGTCGCCATTCTCGTTTTCGCCAACTGGGGACGGCCCGATGTGCAGGAGGGGGCGTGGTGGACGATATTCCAGATAAAGTGGCTCGTCACCGGTGTTGCGGCGCTTCTGTTCGGGGCGGTTTTGGTCGTCTGGTGGCATCATAAACTCTGGAAGATCGTCGTGACCGGTGTCGTTGCGGCGCTCTTCGCCTTCCTTCTCCCCCATGAGCCGCTCTTTGCCTTCAGCGCCGGGTTTCTCGGCATGACTTGGTCGGCCTCGACCGCCGACGAGGAGAACGGTGAATGGATATCCTCTTCGTGGGGTTTCGCCAAACAGATACTGCCTCTCCTCCTTATGGGTGTCTTTGTCGCCGGGTTCCTCCTCGGACGGCCGGGGAACGAAGGGATCATCCCCAACGAATGGGTGGCGGCGGTGGTCG
Organism: bacterium; assembly: GCA_022711315.1. GTDB lineage: Bacteria > UBP6 > UBA1177 > UBA1177 > JAKLFG01 > JAKLFG01. The sequence goes on from JAKLFG010000029.1 coordinate 8,694, forward strand.
GCGGCAATTCGCTGTTCTCCAACTTCTTCGCCTCGATCGTCGGCGCTTTCATGTACTTCGCGACGCTGACCGAGGTTCCCATCGTGCAGGGACTCATGGGGAGCGGCATGGGGAAAGGGCCGGCGCTCTCTTTGCTCCTCGCCGGTCCGGCGCTCTCTCTGCCCAACATGCTGGTCATCCGGAGCGTCATCGGGACGAAAATGACCGCCGTGTTCGTCGCGCTCGTCATCGTGATGGCGACCGCGACCGGCATGATCTACGGCGCACTCTTTTAGGAGGTCTTTATGATCCGTGTACTTTTTGTCTGCATTCACAACTCGGCGCGCAGTCAGATGGCCGAGGCATATCTGAATGCGCTGGGCGGCGGCCGGTTCGAGGCGAAAAGCGCCGGTATCGAGCCGGGGAAACTCAACCCGGTGGTCGTCGAGGCGATGCGCTTGGACGGCATCGACATCTCGCACAACCGGGTGAAGGCGGTCGAAGAGTTCATCGAGCGCGGTGAGCGGTTCGACTACCTTATCACCGTCTGCGACGAAACGGCGGCCGAGCGGTGTCCCTTCGTCCCCGGCACGGGACAGCGGCTCCATTTCGGGTTCCCCGACCCGTCGGCCATCACCGGTACCGTCGAGGAGCGGCTGGCTACCATACTGCCGATCCGCGACGCGATAAAACAAAAAATAATCGAATTCATAGGAGGTCACCCATGAGCGCCGAGCAAAAGACCGCGACCGGCGGTATCGGTTTCTTTGAAAAGTATCTTACCGTCTGGGTCATTCTGTGCATGGTCGCGGGGATACTCATCGGGAAGTTCGCCCCCGTCGTGCCCGCTTTTCTCGGTCAATTCGAGTATGCGAAGGTCTCCATTCCCATCGCGGTCCTCATCTGGCTCATGATCTACCCGATGATGATGAAGGTCGATTTCGCGAGCATCAAGGATGTGGGACGGAATCCCAAGGGACTGTTCGTTACTTGGGTCGCCAACTGGCTTATCAAGCCGTTCACCATGTACGCCATCGCATGGTTCTTCTTTTTCGTGGTGTTCAAGTCGCTCATTTCGCCCGAATTGGCAAAGGATTATCTGGCCGGCGCAATACTGCTCGGTGCGGCCCCCTGTACCGCGATGGTCTTTGTCTGGAGCCACCTTACCAAGGGAAACCCCGCCTATACGGTGGTACAGGTAGCGACGAACGATCTCATCATCCTCATCGCCTTTACCCCCATCGTCGCCTTCTTGCTCGGCATCAGCGGCGTAACGATACCATGGGACACCTTGGCGTTGTCGGTGTTTTTGTTCGTCGTTATTCCGCTTGCGGGGGGTAGTTTCACCCGTAACGCGGTGATCAAAAGCCGGGGCGAGGAATACTTCAACACGCAGTTCATCACCAAGTTCAATAATGTCACCATCGGTGGCCTGCTTCTCACGCTCGTCATTATCTTCTCGTTTCAGGGCGATGTCATCCTCAACAACCCGCTCCATATCCTCCTTATCGCCGTACCGCTCACCATTCAGACCTTCCTTATTTTCTTCGTCAGCTATCTTCCCTGTCGCGCTCTGAAACTCTGCCACAATATCGCCGCCCCCGCCGGGATGATCGGCGCGTCGAACTTCTTCGAACTGGCGGTCGCGGTCGCCATCGCACTGTTCGGCCCCACCTCGCCGGTGGCGCTCGCCACCATCGTCGGCGTGCTCGTCGAGGTGCCGGTGATGTTGACGCTCGTCGCCATCGCCAACCGCACCCGCCACTGGTTCCCTGAACCGGAACGAGGTTAGGGTCGATGGTGCTGATCCCTCGGCAAGGCGTAGCGGCATTTTCTCCGGCCACCATCACACTCCCCGACGCACCGAGGTATCTCACGACATCGATCTCGCTTCACGACCGGTTGGAACACCTTCTGGTCCGGTTCGGCTGGCGACGGCGGCAGTACCGTACAGAACCGGCGCTCTATCGCATCGGCTCCGCAACGGCAGAAAGCCCCGTCATAGTCACCGCCAACTATAAACTGACACTCGACAAGGTGCGGGGGGCCTGCGCCGGACTTGACCTCTGGATCCTCGTCCTCGACACGCACGGCATCAATGTCTGGTGTGCGGCCGGGAAAGGGACCTTCGGCACCGACGAGATAGCGCGAATGGCGAAGGAAAGCCGGCTCGCCGACATCGTGAAGCACCGTCGTCTCATCGTTCCGCAACTGGGCGCGTCCGGCGTTTCGGCACACCGCGTCAAGGAACTCACCGGATTCACGGTCGTCTACGGGCCGGTGCGGATAACGGACCTGCGGGCCTTCCTCGCCGCCGGCATGCAAGCAAGCGATGCGATGCGGCGCGTCCACTTCGATCTCGCTGACCGGATCGCCGTAACACCTATGGAATTGGTGCTGTCGTGGCAACTGTTCCTCGCGGCACTGGCGGCGGGATTATTGCTTTGGGCGTCCCGGGCGTCGACGCTTGGGGCCGCCATCGTGCCATTTATCGGCGCGATCATCATGGGGACGGTCATCGTTCCGCTCTCCCTACCGCTCTTCCCGTTCCGTCCCTTCGTCCTTAAAGGTCTCGCCGGGGGTCTCCTGTGGGCATTCGCAATGATCGCCTTCTTCCCGGGCGATATCCTCACCGTGGCACGCCACCTGACGCTTCTGCCACCGGTGACCGCCTATCTCGTCTTCAACTTCACCGGCTCGACAGCATTCACCTCGCCGTCGGGGGTCAAGGCCGAGATACGGTGGTTCACCTGGCCGCTGCTTATCTGGTTCGTCGCGGGTGTCGGCTTATTTTTCGCCGAACTGGTACGGGGGTGGTTATTATGAGATATCTCGAATCGGTGGTTACGCTGAACCTCGATACGGAAAAATGCGTCGGCTGCGGCCGATGCGCCGATGTCTGTCCGCACCGCGTTTTCACGATGACCGATCGAAAGGCGACGATGGTCGACCGCGGGGCGTGCATGGAATGCGGCGCGTGCCGGAAGAACTGTCCGGCCGGGGCGATAACGGTCGAAGCAGGGGTCGGCTGTGCCTACGCCCTCATCCGGTCGCGTATCACCGGCAAAGAAGCCTGCTGCGGGTAGCCCGCCACCACTTCCCTAAGATTTTGATTGCAATAACATGGGATGCCGAATATACTCTTTTGAACTTACAAACGGGACTGGTGGATGATCCTCGACCCCAAGCGCAATTTCGTCCGCATCACCGTCATGGCCGTGATGCTCACGATGATAGCGTTCACCCTCCTCCTCGGCGGCTACATCCTCCTGCTTGATCGACACGCCCTCGAACAGGAGACGACCCGCCTCCGGGAGGAGGGGGTGGCGTTCCAGCGCGACCTGCTCAAGCGCGAAGTGACCCGCCTGCTGGACACGATAGAGTTCTCGCAGGGGCACCGCCATCCCGACACGGCCGAACTGAAACGGGACATCGCCGCGTGGATACAGGAGCTCACCGCCGGTGCCGCCGGTTATTTCTTCATCATAGCAGAGGACGGTTCGGTGCTTGCGGGGCCCGACCGGGGGCTCAACCTTCTCGCCGCCGGCGATACCGGGGAGGAACTGTTCCTCTCACTCAAGCAGGCCGCCGAGACCGGCGACGGGTTCATCGAATACCGGATGCACCGCGGAGACTGGGAGCGGCGAGCCGCCAAACTGAGTTATGTCCGCATGGTCCCCGGCTGGCGGTGGATCGTCGGCGCCGGGACCTTCCTCGATGAGATCGACCGTGAGGTGGCGGTAAAACAGGCCCACTTCCGCTCCATGATCACGATGCATCTCGTCGCCTTCTTCACCGTCATGCTCATCATCGTCCTTTCTCTTCATATCGCCTTCGTCTTTCTTTCGAAGGGCGCCGCACGCACCCTCACCGCCTTTCTTTCATTCTTCGACAGAGCCGCCACAGAGAACATCCGCATAGAACCCGACCGCTTTTATTTTCAGGAGATGCGCACCCTTGCCGGCGCCATGAACCGCATGGTGGAAGGACGCATCCGTTCCGGGCAACAGACCCATGCCGAACGGGAGCGGCTCGCGGTGACGCTCAAAAGCATCGGCGACGGCGTCATCACGACCGACATCGACGGTCGCATCACGCTCCTCAACGCGGCGGCCGAGCAGATAACCGGCTGGCGTGACGCCGAGGCGACGGGGCTTCCGATAGGCGCCGTATTCCGTATCGTGCAGGAACAGACCCGTCAACCGGCGGAGGATCCGGTCGGGAAGGTGCTGAAACATGGCCGTGTCGAGTCCATCGAACACTCCGCGATACTCCTGACCCGCGACGGCCGCGAGGTCATCATCGAGGACAGCGCCGCGCCGATACGGAACGAAGCGGGCGAGATGATCGGCGTCGTGCTCGTGTTCCGCGACAGCACCCTGAAAAAGAATCTCGAGGAGCAGACCCGGCGCATGCAACGGCTCGAATCGCTCGGCCTGCTCGCCGGCGGCATCGCTCACGACTTCAACAACTATCTCGCCGGTACGCTCGGGAGCATCAGCGTCGCCCGCATGCTCCTGCCCGACGACCACAAGGCGCAGGAGATGCTCCAACTCGCCGAACGGTCGAGCCGCCGCGCGCAACACCTCACCACGCAACTGCTCACCTTCTCCAAAGGCGGCCACCCGGTGCGCCGGACGACCGATCTTCTCGCGGTACTTCAGGAGAGCGTCGGCTTCTCGTCCGCCGGATCATCGGTCAAGGTGACGGTACACACCGACGGCGACATCGTGCCGGTGTGGGCCGACGAGGGACAGATACTGCAACTGTTCAACAATCTCCTGTTGAACGCGGTGCAGGCCATGCCGAGCGGCGGGGCCGTCACCGTGCGGGTCGGCCGGGCGACCGTCGACCGCTCAGCCGGCATCCCCTGTCCGCCCGGCGATTATGTCACGGTCGCCATCAGCGACACCGGCAAAGGGATAGCGCCGGAACACCTGCATCATATCTTTGACCCCTATTTCACCACCAAGACGAGCGGATCGGGACTCGGACTCACCGTCGCCCACTCCATAGCAACGCGCCACGACGGCTGCATCACCGTCTCATCGCAGACCGGTCAGGGATCGACCTTTACGATCTATCTGCCGGTATCGCCGGAAAAACGACCGCCGACGACCACACCGGAGGCCAAGCCCCGGTCGGGCGGCGGACGCATCCTCATCATGGACGACGAGGAGGTGATCCGCGAGATGCTTTCGTCGGCGCTCCGCTTCCTCGGTTACGAGCCGGTGACGGTCACGACCGGCGAGGAGGCGATCGCCCGCTACCGCAAGGAAGAACAGCAAAGAACGCCGTTCGCGGCACTCATTCTCGACCTGACCATACCGGGCGGCAAAGGGGGCGAAGAAACGCTGAAGGCCATCCGCGCGACCGACCCGACGGCACGCGCCATCGCCATGAGCGGCTATGCCGATTCCCCCATCCTCGACCGGCCGCTGGCGTACGGTTTCCGGGCCGCCGTCACGAAACCCTTTACGGTCGACGACATCGGTCGGGCGCTCGAAAAAGTGCTTACCGCTTCTCCGTCAGATACTTCCAGTAACGCACCGGCATGAAACGCCGCTGACAACGCGGATTGCGCCGCTCTGGTATCGCGATGTCCTTGAAATACCGCCGCCACATCTTCTCATAGATATCTTGTCCCTCCTCAACGGGAATGCTGTTAAGCAACCGCGTCGTTTCGGGGCCGCTCTCGATCTCGTGCGGTTCCTTTGTGTCCCAGTAAAGCCCGACGCCGCGACCGACATCGATCATGGCCCACCGTTCGGCGGGGAAGCGGCGGATAAAGTGCGGCGCGATGAGCGGCAGGATGAGATGTCGTGGCTCCATGAGCGCAAGAAGCAATCCCTCATCGACGCGGGCGAAACGGGCAAGACCGGTGAGCCGGTGCGCCTCGACCGTCACCTGCCGCGCAAGGTCGCGGACCGGCGCGACGGAAGGATGGGTAAGGCAGGCATCGCCCCGCGGGCCGCGGTCACGCAGGAAGGCGAGATAGTCGTATAACCTCAATTCGCGCCCCGGCAGATCGGAAAGAAATGCGCGGACAAGGGTGCGCCGGACATGACGCCCCATGACCGTCGTTATCCTCTCCATGAAACGCCCCGCCCGGTCGTCGTCGGTCGTCACCGGAACGGTCGGCGCAAGGAGGGCCGGCTGGAACTCCCGTTCGCTCACGATACCGAACGGCCGCTCTTTTTCGCCGAGCGACGCACAGAGGGCGCAGAGAACCCCGGGGAACGAACCGTCGTAGGCGTACTGAACGCTCATGCGGGGAATAGCGATAACTGCCGCGACGGGTCCAGCATCGCGCGGGTCACAAGGTCACGGCGGATGAGGCGAAGCGGGCGGCCGGACCCCGGTAACAACATCCGGCCGCCCACGGTGAGGAAATGTTTCGCCCGCTTCATCACGACGCCGATCTTCTTGAGATCGTCGTAGGAAAGACGCGTCTGTCGTCGCGCGATGACGATCCGCTGAGCGCTCTTCACCCCGATGCCGGGGACGCGCAGAAGCGATTCGTACGGCGCGGTCTGGATATCTATGGGGAACAGGTGCATGTTGCGGAGCGCCCACGCGCTTTTCGGGTCCATCTCCTCGTCGAGGAACGGCGACCGGTCGTCGAGTATCTCGCCCGCCGCGAAACCGTAGTAGCGCATGAGCCAGTCGGCCTGATAGAGCCGGTGTTCGCGCAGGAGCGGCGGGGTGGCGAGGGCAGGGAGGCGGTTGTCGTTCGAGACCGGCACAAAGGCCGAATAGTAGACCCGCTTCAGACCGTAATTGGTATAAAGTCCTTCCGACAGGCGGACGATCTGGTGGTCGTTCTCCGGGGTCGCCCCAACGATGAGTTGGGTGGACTGTCCCGCCGGGGCGAAGCGCGGCGCCGAGCGGAGGTGTTTCCGTTCGTCGCGGTTCTCCACTATCGCCGACGATATCTCGCCCATCGGGAGCATGATGTCCTCCTTCTTTTTATCGGTGAGAAGGAGAAGCGACCTCTCGGTCGGCAGTTCGATGTTGACCGATATGCGGTCGGCGTGGAGCCCCGCCTGCCGTATCAGTTCGCGGCTCGCCCCCGGTATCGCCTTCAGGTGGATGTAGCCGCCGAAGCGGTGTTCATCGCGCAGTTTCTTCGCGACGAGCATCAACCGTTCCATGGTGTAGTCGGCGTTCCGCATCACGCCGGAACTGAGGAACAGCCCTTCGATGTAGTTGCGGCGGTAGAACTCCATGGTGAGTTCGCAGATCTCGTCGACGGTGAAGGCGGCGCGGGGGATGTCGTTGGACCGGCGGTTCACGCAGTAGGCGCAGTCGTGGATACAGACATTGGTGAAAAGCGTTTTGAGGAGGCTGATGCAGCGGCCGTCGTCGGCCCACGAATGGCAGATGCCGGCGGCGACGCCGTTACCGCTGCCGCCCTTCGGTGCGGGACGCCTGCTGCCGCTCGACGAGCACGACACATCGTACTTGGCCGCCGCGCCGAGTATCTGCAATTTCTTCTCGATATCCACCGACGGTCCTCCGTGACAACAGAACAAGCGTACGGTATTTTGTAAGGCATGTCAAGAATTTTGTAAGGTATTCGTTCGGCTACTTTGAACCGCTTGATCTTAAAAGGAAATCTTCCATAAAACGGTCGAGTATCTCGGCGCCGTCGAGGACCGCCTCGGCGTTGCCGGTCTCGAAGTCGAACCGGTGATCCTTCACCATTTTATACGGATGGACGACATAGGAGCGTATCTGGCTGCCGAAATCTATCCCCATCTTGTTCTTTTCCTGCTCGGCGCTCTCGGCCGCCTTCTTCTCCAACTCCAGTTCATAGAGTTTCGAACGGAGCATCTTCATCGCGGTCGCCCGGTTCTTGTGCTGTGACCGCTCGTTCTGGCACTGCACGACGGTGTTGGTCGGCAGGTGAGTGATGCGGATGGCCGAATCGGTCTTATTGACATGCTGACCGCCGGCGCCGCCCGCACGGAAGGTATCCACCTTGAGATCCTTCTCGTCGATATCTATCTCGATGGAGTCATCGATCTCGGGGGTGACGAAGACGCTCGCGAATGAGGTGTGCCGCCGCTTATTGGCGTCGAAGGGCGATATGCGGACGAGCCGGTGGACACCGATCTCGGCCTTGAGATACCCGTAGGCGTACTCGCCGGAGATGAGTATGGTGACGCTCTTGATGCCGGTCGCATCGTCGCCGGTGACCCGGTCCATCTCTTCGACCTGCATCCCGCGCCGTTCGGCCCAGCGCAGGTACATCCGCAGGAGCATCGTCGCCCAGTCCTGCGATTCGCGACCGCCCGCACCGGCGTTGATAGAAAGGAACGCGTTGTTCGGGTCGGTCTTGCCGCCGAGCATCTTCTGGAACTCGAGTTTGCCGATGATCTGCTGGGCCGCTCCGAGATGATTTTCCGCCTCGACCGCCATCCCGGCATCCTCGCGGGCGAATTCGGCCGACACAAGGAACTCCCCTATCGCCCGTTCCAAGGAGGCGAAGAGCGTCAACCCGTTCTGCAGAAGCCGTTTCTCGCGATTGAGAGAGGCCATCAGATCGGTGTTGCCCCACACGGCCGGATCGTTCAACTGCCGCTCGACATCGGCGAGCCGTTCCCGTTTTCGGTCGATATCGAGCGATGCTTTGAGCGTTCCCTGTTTCTGTGAAAGTTCCCGGATCGCCGACTCGATATCTCGCGCGGTCAGTGCCATGGCTATCACCAGTCCAGATTATTCTCGTTGATCCGCACCCCGTACTCGCGAAGCAGTTTTTCGCGGTGGGCGCGACGGTCATCGCCCCCCATCCGTTCCCTGAGTTTCCGGAGTATGAGCGGATATGCGCGTTCGAACGGGATCTCGCGTTTGTAGGCGAACCCGGCGATCTCGATGACGATCCAGTAATTCTCGCTATCACGCACCGGACCGACGATGTCGCCGATACGCTTTCCCGACAACTCCTCCCGCCAGTGCTCGTCCATCACATCCTCGCTGAACAGCCCCCAATCACCGTTCCTGTCGGCAAGCCGTTTGTCGTCGGAATAACGGGCCGAAAGGAGCCGGATGCTCGCCCCCTGCGTCGTCAAGAGGTCGTACGCCTCGAACGCCCGCTCTTTTTTCTTCGTCCGGACGGCGTAGAGACGGTACAGGCGGTCGCGGACGAACTCGTCGCGACGCTCCACATAGTAGTTCTTTATCTCCTCGTCCTCTATCGGGTAAAGGCTGCGGTCCACCATGTCGCGCGTCTTCTCTATGACGACCTGCCGCCGGTAGTCGTTGATCCGTTCCCGGACATCGGGAAGATATTCGACCCCTTCCAGCATCCCTTTCCGGTAAAGCAGTTCCTCCATCACGCGGCTCTCAAGATAGCCATGCCGCAACTCACGGCTGTCTGCGCGACCGCTCTGCGCGAGCCAGTTCTCATAGTCGCGACGGAACTCGGCGACCGTGGTCGCCTCGCCCTTGAACAAGTAGATGATGTTACGGTCCTCCGCGCGGCTACAGGCCATCAGCACCAAGGCCGCGAGAAGGAGAAGCGGGTAACGCATGGCCCTCTCCATTTCGGCGCGATTGTAATGAAAAAACACGGAGGCACAAGATTATTTTACGCGGGCGGCGCCGGATGAAAAAAAGGCCGCCAAGAGCGGCGGCCGGGAAATATGGCTCCTCGTGACAGACTTGAACTGCCGACCTAGTGGTTAACAGCCACCCGCTCTACCGACTGAGCTAACGAGGAACACGACTATCTATTAGCAAAGAGCCTGCGCGAAGCGTAAATATAACGAGAAACCCTCCCCAGTCAACATTTTTTTATCTTTTCCTTTACTAAACATGTTTCACTACTCTTTTATACAATAGAACCCATTGAGAGCATTGAAGAAAAAAAAATTTCACTTTTTCCTTGACTGTTTCACTTTTATATGTAAATATCACCCGTGGACTATGTCCACATTCCCCTCCCACCCCCAGATATAGGCGCCCCATCCCCAAGGGGCGCCGTCTTTTTTTTCCGCCGGTCCATGGTTGCGGGCGGCAAACTTGACAGCGGGCCGGTGCGCGATTAGATTCCTCCTGTGCATCGACGCTGAGGAGAAGGCATGGAACACGCACCCTGTATCGAGGTGGTCAATCTTTCCAAGGTCTATCGTGATCCCATGAGGATCTGGCGGACCATCAACGCCGTCACCGACCTCTCCTTCTCTCTGGAGCCCGGAGAGATCGTCGGGTTTGTCGGCCACAACGGCGCAGGCAAGACGACCACCATCAAGATGCTCATGGGCTTCATCGCCCCGACCGCCGGCCGTATCGGCATCTTCGGCGCCGATCCCGGCGACCCGGGCCGGAAGAAACGGATCGGCTTCCTGCCGGAGCGCCCCTATTTTTACAGTCACCTCACGGGGCGGGAACTCCTGCGCTATTTCTGCGCGCTTTCGGAGATACCGCGCGCCACGGCGAACGCCGCCATCGAAAAAACGCTCCAGAAGGTGGGGCTCGCCGATGCAGGCGACCTCATGCTCACCCACTACTCGAAAGGCATGCTGCAACGCGTCGGCATCGCGCAGGCCATCATCCATAACCCCGAGGTCGTCATCATGGACGAACCGATGAGCGGGCTCGACCCGCTTGGCCGCCATGAGGTCAAGGAGATCATCCGCGAACTCAGGAAGGAAGGCAAAGCGGTCCTCTTCTCTTCCCACATACTCGCCGACATCGAGGATCTTTCCGACCGCGTGCTCATCATCGAAAAAGGGACCCGCCGCTTTTTCGGGCCGCTCGCCGACATCGTTCTCGCGCAGGACATCCGGTGGCGCGTTTCTTTTTCCGCCCCCGAACAGGAACACTCCCTGATATTCTCCTCCTTCAAGGGGGCGCATCTCGCCGACGGCCGGTTCTCGCTCACCCTGAACACCGAACAGGAGATGAACGCCATTCTCCCCTCTCTCATCGAGCGGCGCTACACCATCGTGGCGGCGGGGCCGGTCTACCCCACGCTCGAGGAGATCGTATTCCACATGAAGGACCGGGAGGCGCCCCATGGGTAAGATACTGACCATCGCCCGCTACACCTTCCTCGAGATGGTGCGACACAAGGTGCTGTACGCCTTCGTGTTCTTCGCGTTCTTCATCCTCCTGCTCGGCGTCGCCATCACCCAGATGACCATCGGTGACGAGATCGACATCATATCGGACATCGGGCTCGGCACCATAGAGATATTCGCCACCGTCGTGGTGATATTCATGGGCATCTCCATCATCAACAAGGAGATAACGCTCCGCACGCTCCATCCCCTGCTCGCCCGCCCCATCAGCCGGCCCCAGTATGTGCTGGGAAAATTCGCCGGCATGGTCATCCTCGCGGTCGTCGGCATCCTTTTCATGGCGCTCGTGCTCTGGCTCATGCTCCATTTCTACGGCGGCGCGGACCGCATGACCGCGTACCTGCCGGCCATCTACACGATATTCCTCCAGACCACGCTCCTCGTATCGGTGGCGGTGCTGTGCAGTTCCTTCGTCGAACCGGCCATCGGCGCGCTGTTCACGATAGGGTTCTACCTCATCGGCGTCACCTCCTACAGTCTCGCGTTCATCCTCGACATGAACTTGAGCGACCGGATAAAGAAGGCCGTGTCGGTCATGCGGCTCATCCTCCCCGACTTCTCTTACTTCAACATCAAGGACAACCTCGTGTACGGCCGGGGGCTCGAAAGCATCAGCCTCTCCTACGCCACGCTCTACGCCGTCGCCGGCATCGTCATCATTCTTTCGCTCGCGGTGCTCCTGTTCGATCGCAAGGAACTCAACTGATGTCCCGGACGATACTGGTCCGCTACGACGAGATAGGCACCAAAGGCAAGAACCGTGCATGGTTCGAGGACCTGCTCGTCAGGAACATCGTGCGGGGGCTGGGCCCCGACTGCGCGGCCCGTAAATTCCGCGGCCGCATCGAACTGACCGTGGGCGGCGACATGACCGAGATGGCCGCGATCCTCGCCCTCATCCCCGGCATATCGAGTTTCTCGCCCGCGCAGAAACTGCCCATCGACGCATCGTGGGAGGATATAGAGCGGGCGGCGCTCCCGCTCGCCGACCGCGCCATCGCCGAGGGGCGCACCGTGTTCCGCACCACCGTCACCCGGTCGAACAAGAAGTATCCCTCCACCTCCATCGAACTGCAGAAACGGCTCGCCGCATCGGTGCTCAAAGCGCGCGACGGGCGCTTCACCGTTTCGATGACGAGACCTGACTTCACACTCGAGATGGAGATAGACGGCGACGCCATCTACCTTTTCTCGCAACGGATCGCGGGAACGCTCGGGCTCCCGGTCGGGTGTGCCGGCGAGATGCTCACGCTCTTGTCGGGCGGCATCGATTCGCCGGTCGCCGCCTACCTCATGATGCGACGCGGCGCCCGGTCGCACTACATCAGTTTCCATTCGCCTCCCTACACGACCGAGGAGAGCATGCGCAAACTGCACGATCTCGCCGCGACGCTCCGCCGCTTTCAGGGCGAGGGTTCGCGGCTCTACATCGTGCCGTTCATCGACCTGCAACTTCTCGTCAGGGCGCGCGCCATCGAATCGTACCGCACCATCCTGTTCCGGCGACTCATGTTCCGCCTTGCCGAGCACATCGCCCTGCGGGACGGCTATAAGGCGCTCGTCACCGGCGAATCGCTCTCGCAGGTGGCAAGCCAGACCATCGAGAACATCACCGCCATCGGCGACGCGGTGCGGACGCTCCCGGTGCTCCGCCCGCTCATCGCCTACGAAAAACAGGAGACCATCGCCGTCGCCCGGCGCATCGGCACCTTCGATATCTCGATACGCCCCTGCCCCGACTCCTGCACCGCCTTCCTCCCCCGCAACCCGGCGACCCGGGGCAAACTCGACCTCGTCCATGCGCAGGAGGAAAAACTCCTGCCCGACATCGACCCACTCATCGAAGCGGCCCTCGCCGGCACCGTAATGACCGATGTCTGACCATGATGCCCCCCGCAAGAAGACGACGGTCCTGTCGCCCGAGATCCACGCCGTCAAGCGGGTACTGCGCCGCCATCATCTCCATTCGGTCTGCGAATCGGCCCACTGTCCGAACATAGCCGACTGCTTCGGAAAAGGGACCGCCACCTTCCTCGTGCTGGGCAATGTCTGCACCCGCGACTGCCGTTTCTGCAACATCTCCCATGCCGAACAACTCGCACCCCCCGATCACGAAGAGCCGGAGAATATCGCCCGCGCCGTCGCCGAACTGGGATTGCGCTATGTCGTCATCACCTCGGTGACCCGCGACGACCTTCCCGACGGCGGGGCTCGACATCTGGCCCGGACCATCACCGCCGTCCGCGCGAAGGCCGAAGGGACGCGCATCGAGGTGCTCACCTCCGATATGCAGGGCGACCCCGCCGCGCTCGCGGTCATCGCCGACGCCCGTCCCGATGTGTTCAATCACAATGTCGAAACGGTGCCACGCCTCTACGGAACGGTCCGTCCGCAGGCCGACTATCGCCGTTCCCTGCGGGTCATCACCTTCATGAAAGAACGGGGGCTCGCGACAAAATCGGGGTTCATGGTCGGGCTCGGCGAAAGCGACGAGGAACTGCGCGCGCTGCTGGACGACCTGTACGCCGCCGGGTGCGACATCGTCACCATCGGACAGTATTTCCGCCCCTCCCACGCACACCTGCCGGTCGATCGCGATCTGACGGAGGAAGAGTTCGAGACGCTCCGCGCATACGGCCTCTCCATCGGGTTACGCGAGATCTATGCCGGACGGTTCGTCCGCAGTTCCTTCAACGCCGCCGAACTTTTTTCGGCAACGCTCCGGTAGCGGTCACGACTCCTTGCGGGCGGGGAACACGAGCGAAAGAAGCACCGTCGCACCCAGCACGAGCCCGACAAAGCCGAGCGCGAGCCCGATGGGGACCCGCCACCACTCCTCCACGAGTATCTTCACCCCGATGAAGGTGAGGATGATCGCGAGCCCGTAGTTGAGGAACCGGAAATAGCGCAGGGCCCCCGACAGCGCGAAGAAGAGCGATCGGAGCCCCAGTATCGCGAAGAGGTTCGAGGTGTAGATGACGAAACTGTCGCGCGATATCGTGAGTATCGCCGGCACCGAGTCGAAGGCGAAGAGTATGTCGCTCATCTCGACGGCGAGCAGGCACATGAAGAGCGGCGTCGCGAGCCATCTCCCCTCCTCGCGCACGAAGAAGCAGTGCTCGCAGAGTTCCTTTTTGAGCGGGACGAAGCGGCTCACCTGCCGGAAGAACCACCCCTCCATGACGGTCCGCTCGTCATCCTGCTTCTCGAAGAAGAGTTTGACGCCGGTATAGACGAGGAACGCGCCGAGCAGGTAGAGCATCCAGTGGAACCGGTTGACGACCGCGACCCCGAGGAAGATGAAGGCCATCCGCGCGAATATCGCGAAGAGGATGCCGTAGAACAGGACGCGGTGGCGGTACCGTTCCGGCACCTTGAACAGCGAGAACAGCACGAGGAACACGAACAGGTTGTCGACCGACAGCGCGTACTCGACGACATAGCCGGTGAAGAACTGGAGCATCGCCTCGTCGCCTTTGATCGAGCGGACATAGAAGGCGAACAGCACCACGACGATATTGATGGCGACCGTGACGATGAGCGATTCGCGGACCCGTATCTCGTGGGCGTTACGGTTGATGAAAAAGAAATCCACGATGAATATCGCGGCGACTATCGCGCCGAATAGCAGCCACGGGGCATAGGCGGACATCAAGGGACCTCTCTCAATGGTGGACCGGGGCGGTCACTGCGGCCCGCCGCTGTTCTCTATCGTGCCCGGCACGATGATGAGCACCTCGCGGGTATCGAGAAGCGCACCGTCGCCGAGCACCTCTATCCGGGCGCGGAACAGGGTCGCGTCGGGGCCGGTCGGCTCATAGACATCGTTCTCAAAGACGACCTCGAAGGTCACCTGTATCCCCGGTTTCACGCCGTAGAAGACCTGACCGTCCTTGGTATCGTAACCATCGGCCGGCAGAGAAGAGAGCGGCGTCACCGCCTTGATGAAGAGTGTGGTATTGATGGCGTAGGGATTGGAGAGCGACACGGCGGCCGTCGTCACATCAACACGCACCTTCTGGGTCAGTTCGGCGATGGCCTCAACGATCTGGGTCGACAACTGGGAGCCATCGTCACCGATCTCATAAAAGAACGGGGCATCGTCCCCGTCGGTCGAACCGGTCCCGACACCGACCGCCTCCAGATCGGGCTTCGGGTCATAGTTCCAGCCGAGCGACACAAAGGAACTGATGCCGATGAATTTCGCCTGTATCGCGTTCATGGCCGCGATGGCCTCGTCGCGGGTGTGCGGCGGCTGATAGGGCGGGTTCGTGTCCCACTCGAAGACGGTCGGGTTGGTCACCGCCGCGGTAAAGGCCTCGTCGGTCATCATGATGAATATCGGCATCGACTGCCCGCGGAAACAGGCGCCGCCGATGTCACCCGCCGCGTCTTCACAGTCCTTCACCGGTATCTGCGGGTAGAAGGTCGCCACCCAGTGATAGGGATCGCTCACATATTTGTAGTCGAACTTGCCCGAGAACCCGGCGCCGCTCGCCGCCTGATAGAGCGCCTCGATCTGCGGCTCCTGCCCGCCGTTCGAAAGGTAGGAAAGCCCCGATATCGCCGTCGTTATGATGCCGGTATCGGCGGTCGGGGGCTGGAGAAGCGTGTAGATGTGGTCATCGAACGACGGATGTTCCGTGTCATCGTGGACGCCGCGCCAATCCTCGAAGGTGGCAAGCCCGATCGCCGCGTCGGGTATCGCCGCTTCGATGCCGGGGATGATGACATCCGCAAGATTGCCTTTGATATTGTTCATCTCTCCACTCATCGAGCCCGAGAGATCAAGCAGGAAGAGGATGTCGGCCTTTTGGATAGCGGTGCCGAAATCGAGCGTCCGGAGCACCTCCTCTTCGGGGGCATAGGGAAGCACGACATAGAAATCGTCGGCGGGTATGGTATCCGTATCGTCGAGCGGATCGGACCCATAGGAAAACTCGGCGAGGTCGCTCACCCCGTCGTCGTCGGTATCCTCTTTTTTCGGGTCGGTGCCGAGTCCCGCCTCCTGTTCATCAGATAGGCCGTCACCATCACTGTCGGTATCAAGATGATCGGGCGTACCGTCATCGTCGCTGTCGGTACAGGGCTGGCCGGGACACTCGACGCCGTCGGCGATGCCGTCAGCATCTGAATCGGTATCGAGATAATTGGGCAGGCCATCGCCGTCGCGGTCGCCGGGACCCTCGATAAGATCGGGGATGCCGTCATCGTCGCTGTCGGGATCAAGAAGGTCGGGGGCTCCGTCCTCATCGGTATCGCGACACGGCTGTTCGGGACATTCGACACCGTCGGCGATGTGATCGTCGTCGCTATCGGTCTCACGGTAATCAGGGACGCCGTCCGTATCGGTGTCGCGACATGGTTGTTCGGCGCACTCGACCTCATCGGGGATACCGTCGCCGTCACTATCCTCGTCAAGATAGTCGGGAGTATCGTCATTGTCGGTGTCGACCGGGATGCCGCTGGGGCGCTCGACGCTGTCGGGGATACCGTCGCCGTCGGCGTCGCCCGCGCCAAGGGTGTCGCTGTCATCGAGCAGGTCGTCGGCCTGCTCCTCGTCCGTCCCGTCGGGAAGCGACTCGTCGTTCGCCGCGTCATCGATCGTTTCACCGTCGGTCGTTGCGGTGTCGGGAAGTACCGGGGCATCATGGTCGGCGCCCGTCAGATCGTCGGCGCCGGACGCATCGTCGGGACCGGTATTCTTATCCGAACTGCAGCCGAACAGGAACAGCGCGGCAAGTAAAGTCACAAAGTCGGCTATCCTCATATGGTCCCTCCATCACTGAAAACCTCGGTCATAGTAGCGAGTATCGCGGTGAAATCAAGAGGGAGAAAGAAATGGGCGGGCCGGGAGCGGCTACTTCCTGAGCTTCGTGGCGGGAGCCGAGTCGCCTGTCAGTTGGTCATCGTAATCGGGCATCTCGTCGGGGGCGACCACACCGGTTATCTCCTCGTCAACGGGGCAGACGATGCTGTCGCTGTCGGAGAGCAGTTCGTCGGCATCGGGCATCAGTTCACCTGCCAACTGATCGTCGTAGTCGGGCAGTTCGAGTTCATCATCGACCAGCGGCGCTCCGCCGAGTTCGTTGAGTTCGTCAGGCACCGGATCGCCGGTCAACATATCGTCGGCGTCCGGTATCACCGCATCGTCATCGAGCGGGAAGTCGGGATCGGTCACCCCCTGCAGGTCGTCCGCATCGGGCTGAGCGGTATCGCTCGTCAGCGAATCGCCGTCATACTCCTGCACGCCGGTGAGTTGCACCTCTTTTTCTCCGCAACCGACCCCGACGAAGAAGAAGAGGAACCCCACCACGAGAAAGAGGAACCTGAGTGGCCGCGCCTCCAGCCGTCCCGGACGACGCCGTCCCACCGGATAGCCGGGATCGTAGCCGGTCACTTTGCGTACCGAGAAGTTCGTGTTCATGGCGTCACCTCACACAATGTCTATCGGTTCTATTTCCTTTTTATAATGCTTCCGCATGAACGAGGGGTTCTCCTCGGCGATGAGTTCGCGCGCCAGCCGGTCGGCTATCGGGATGAGCATCGACTCGTTGGCGCAGAGAATGCCGGGCACCGTCGTGAACTCCCCTGTCGTGTCCCAGTTGAGGCACGGGCAATAGGTGAAACAGCGGCCGTCGAGCGAACAGCCCTGACAGGTGGTGCGCGGCTTCAGGTTCTCGGCCGCGATCTCGTGGCATTTCTTCATGATGAAGCCGGTGTCGACATGGCCCATCACGAAGCCCGCCGCCCGCTCCGGCTTTCCCGCGAACCGGACGCAGGGGAATATCCGACCGTCCTCGGCCACCGCGAAGATATTGCGCCCCACATCGCAGAAATCGCCGGGACGGAACCCGCCCTTGATGTGCGCCGCGATATGGGCGTCGAAGAGCGAATAGTAGAACAGGTCCTTCTTGCGGGTCCGCGACCGCTCCAGATACCATTCGGCCAGTTTCTCGTACTGTTCCTTTAAGGTATAAAGCCCCGCCTCGTCCCACTGGGCGGTGTAATCGACCACCGGGACGAAGTTGCGGATGCCGAGGTCGTCCATGACATGGAGCGTCGAATCGTAGAGTTTTTGCGCCGTCGCGGGTGAGACGACCGCCACCGCGACCAGATGTTTCGCCTTTTTGTAGAGCGTCGGCAGATGCTTGACGACGGCAGCGTAACTCCCCCGACCGTCGTTGAACGGGCGGTTCGCGTCCTGCGCCGCCGGGACGCCGTCGAGCGAAAACTCGACCGTCAGTTTCTTCTTCGCGATCCAGTCGATGATCTCGGGGGTGATGAGGGTGCCATTGGTCGCGACATGGAGTTTGAGCGCGACGCCGAGTTTCTTCGCCTTCTTTTCGGCGTAGTCGGTCACTTCGCGCATGACATCGAACCGGATGAACGGTTCGCCGCCGAAGAAACTGATGCGCGCCTTTTTCTCCTCAACGGACTTTTCCAGAACGAGGTCCGCCGCCTTGAGCGCAACTTCTATAGGCATATGAGAATGTTCATGTTTCTCGACATAGCAGTAAGCGCATTTCAGGGTACACTGGCGGGTCAGGAACAGGATCGCATGCATCGGTCACTCCAGCAAAGGCGCCCCTTTAGTGTAAGGAAAAGGAACCTTTTATCAAATTATGAGAAGGGAGATCACTTCGCGCACCGGAGCCCGATGTCACCGCTTTTGTAGGTCGGGCTGCCGTAGCGGCGGGCGGATGCGCGCAAGACCTCGTCGTAACTGCTCTTCCACGCCCCACCGCGCATCATGCGCTGATCACCGGAAATCGGCCCTTTCGGGTTGTTTGCAAGTGATGAATAGATGCTGTAATCCGAACAACACCAGTCATGCACCCACTCCCAGACATTCCCTATCATGTCGTAGGCGCCGTAGGGCGATACGCCGTTCGGTTTGCTTCCTACCGGCATCGTTCCGCCGGTGCCGCATCCATCATCATACTCACCGGTCGAATCATTGTGGGGCCCCATGACCGCATAATCGCATGACACGGCCGGTTCGTTGCCCCACGGGTATTTTCGACCGGCGGTCCCTCTGGCCGCTTTTTCCCATTCGGCCTCGGTCGGCAGTCTGCCACCTATCCACTTACAGTAGGCATCAGCCCCGTACCAAGTCACGCAGTTCATCGGTTGGTCTTTCTTCCCTTCTGCGTCGTAATTGCAAGGTGAATCGTCGGTCATACTGCTGGAATAATGAGGGTATGCTTCGTTATTGTTGCAGGCACCGCTGGCGACGCATTGCTGATATTCGCCGACGGTCACTTCGTACTTGCCGATCTTGTAGGCATCAAGATAGACATGATGATAGGGTTTCTCCCAGTCATACCAGTGACACTGCATATCTACATCCTCATTACACCCCATCCAGAATTCTCCGGCGGGAACATCCACCATTTCACCCGACACCCCGGCCTCGTAACAGACCCTCAGTACACATACAAGGTCGCCCTCGCAGGTGTTATCCTCATAACAGTCACCGCCCTTCGACCCAATCGCCGGTTCTTTCGTCCTCTCCTCGCCACACGATACCGTGAGAAGAACCACCGTCATCGCAAGAATGCCGATCCAGATACCCCGCATGATGCGCCATCCTCCGTAAGTCAATCAGCTTTGCCAAGAATAACGGCATTGTATCAGGAGGAAAAACAGTTGCAAGGAAAAGTTCGGTCGGCACCTCACCTTCTCCCCGTCGAGGGAGAAGGCCGGGATGAGGGTCTCTGTTGGAACACCCTCACCTCAATCCTCTCCCTTCACAGGGCGAGGAAGAAAAACGGATGACTGTCGCTATCACTCCTGCGTCGGGTCTTCGACCTTGCCCATGAAGAGGATGGTGCCGGAGCGGTCGTCGCGGATGACGAAAACGAAGGGCTTGGTGCCGTAGAACCCTTCCGGCATCGCCGTATCGCCCACCTCGACCGATGTCACCGCCGCCGCCTCGGTCCCCTGCTCGTTGACCTCGATGAAGGTCTTGTGTTTCACCTCGGAGACATAGAGCCCGTCGCCCGGATCGGCCATATTCAAAAGGCCGCCCGGCACGAAGAGTTGTTCCATGCCGAGATCCTGCAGTATCTCGTTGAGCGACTTCTCGTAGGCAAACTTGAACTTCGGCAGCAGGACCGGGACCTCCTCCTTCTCGGTGAGGTTGGAGAAGAACCCGTCGAGCCCCTCGTCGGCCATCCGAGCGATGAACTCGTCCACCGTCCCGTCGTTCGGAACAAAGCCGTAGAAGGCGAACTTGTCGCGACCGTAGGGCAGACGCACGGCGCTGTAGCCACCCGCGGCGCCGTAACCGCTGGAGAAGAATTTGAAATCCTGCGCATCTTTGAAGGTCATCATCTTGACCGTTTTATGCGTGTCGTCGGCCAGCGTGAAATCGCCGTCGTAGGTGCGGTCCTCGTCGAAGGTGACGGTCCATGCCGCCTTGAAGTAGAGGGCGTTGATGAGGAACATGACCGTGTCGGCGTTGATGTCGTCGATGATCTTCTCTATCTTGCCGTTCGTGTTGTCGCTTACCCACTGGTTTATGAGATCCACGGTTGCGGCATCAGCCATGTCGACCGTGTAGGGTTCCGCCTCGAACGACCCGGTGAGCGCCTCCTTGAACGCCGCCTTGAGGCGCGGCTCGAACAGTTCGTCCATCCACATCGAGTTGGCGATGGCGAGCGTCATGTCCTTGTCGGCCTCCTCAAGACTCTTGATGAGGTGAAGGAACTGCTCGTCGATATCGGCGATGGTCATCTCGTCGAACCCGAGCACCGTCCGCATCTCGGTCAGGTTGTCGCCCGATGCGCCGTTCATCGTCATGGCGAGCGCCAGCTCTATCGACAGCGGCGATATCATGAGGTTCTTCCCCGCCTCGGCGGTCGCCATCGCTTTGAAGATGCGCGCCGCGAAGTCGTTGTTGGCCGCCACCACCGCGGGGCTCACCTTCTCGGCATGCTCGTCGGCCGCCTGATATTTCACCGTGACCGCCGGATCATCCTTCTGCTGCTCATCGCCGCAGGAGACGAAAAGAGCAACCATTCCAAAGAGTACCGCGAACAGGATCGACCATTTCATGACAACCTCCATCGAACAAGTCCGGCCCTTTTGTATCGGAAGGATATCCTTTTTATCATAGAGAGGCAAAAAAAACGGGGGACCTTGCGGCCCCCCGATAGGAAAATACCATCCGGCCCCTTGTCAAGGGGGCCTTGACGGGGTTTGATTTACACGAGCCCCTGTTCGACCATCGCGTTGGCGACCTTCTTGAAGCCGGCGATGTTCGCGCCGACCACATAGTTGCCCTCGAAGCCGTATTCCTTCGCCGCGGTGACGCAGGAGTGATGGATGCCTATCATGATGTTGCGCAGTTTCTGGTCGACCTCTTCGCGCGACCAGCCGAGCCGCATCGAGTTCTGGCTCATCTCAAGACCGCTGGTGGCGACGCCGCCGGCGTTGGAGGCCTTGCCCGGCGCGTACAGTATCTTCTTCTCGACGAACAGTTTCACCGCATCGAGCGTGGAGGACATGTTCGAGCCCTCGACCACGACCTTGCAGCCGTTCTTCAAGAGGGTCGCGGCGTCCTTGCCGTCCATCTCGTTCTGGATGGCGCACGGAAGAGCCACATCGACCGTCACTTCCCACGGCCGCTTACCGGCGTGGAATTCGACGCCCTTGAACTTCTTCGCGTAGTCCTCGACCTTGTCGCGACCGCTGGCGCGCATCTCGAGCATGTACTCGATCTTCTCGCCGCTGACGCCGTCCTTGTCATAGACATAGCCGTCGGGGCCGGAGATGGTCACGACCTTCGCGCCCAGATCGTTCGCCTTGATGACGGCGCCCCACGACACATTGCCGAAACCGGAGATCGCGACCTTCTTGCCCTTCATCGAATCGCCCTTGGACTTGAGCATCTCTTCCGCGAAGTAGACGACGCCGAAGCCGGTCGCCTCGGGACGGACGAGCGAGCCGCCCCAATTGATCCCCTTGCCGGTCAGGACGCCGGTGAATTCGTTGGCAAGCCGCTTGTACTGGCCGAACATGTAGCCGACCTCGCGGCCGCCCACGCCGATGTCACCCGCCGGGACATCGGTGTCGGGACCGATGTGGCGGAACAGTTCGGTCATGAACGACTGGCAGAACCGCATCACTTCGCCGTCGGACTTGCCGTTCGGGTTGAAGTCGGAGCCGCCCTTGCCGCCGCCCATGGGAAGGCCGGTCAGCGAGTTCTTGAATATCTGCTCGAAGCCGAGGAACTTGAGGGTGGAGAGCGTCACATTGGGATGGAAGCGGATGCCGCCCTTGTAGGGACCGATGGCGCTGTTGAACTGCACGCGGTAGGCGCGGTTGACCTGGAACTCTCCCTTGTCGTCGATCCACGGGACGCGGAACATGATGGTGCGTTCCGGTTCCACGATGCGCTCTAGGATCTTGTGGGCCTTGTACTTGGGTTCGCGCTCGACGATCGGGGTAAGCGAATCGAGCACCTCTTCAGCGGCCTGCAGGAACTCCTTCTCCCAGTGATACCGGGTCTTGAGGTCGTTGAGGACCGCGCTCACATAACTGTTCATCGTATCCTCCGAT
>JAKLFG010000003.1 GCA_022711315.1 bacterium
CATGATGACGATGGTGTTGCGGAAACTGACGGTGCGCCCCTGATTGTCGGTGAGCCGCCCGTCCTCAAGTATCTGGAGCAGGATGTTGAACACATCGGGATGCGCCTTCTCTATCTCGTCGAGCAGCACGATGCTGTAGGGTTTGCGCCGTACCGCCTCGGTCAGTTGTCCCCCTTCGTCGTAGCCGACATAGCCGGGAGGCGCCCCGATGAGCCGCGACACTGAATGTTTCTCCATGTATTCCGACATGTCGACGCGGACCATGTTCTCCTCGGAATCGAACAGTTGGAACGCAAGCCGCCGCGCCAGTTCGGTCTTGCCGACGCCGGTGGGGCCGAGAAAGATGAAACTGCCGATGGGGCGGCGCGGGTCCTTGAGCCCGCCGCGCGACCGCAGTATCGAGCGCGCCACCGTCTCGATCGCCTCGTCCTGCCCGACGAGCCGTTCGCGCAGTTTGTCGGGAAGCCCCAGTATCTTTTCGCGTTCGCTTTCGACCATCTTCGCCACGGGGATGCCGGTCCAGCGGCTCACCACCTCGGCGATCTCGCGGTCGGTCAGCACCTCGCTGATGATGCGGTCCTCGGCGCGCTGTTTCTCGACGAGCGCCGCGAGGTCGCTTTCAAGTTTCTGGAGTTTCCCGTATTTCAGTTCCGCCGCGCGATTGAGGTCGTATTCGCGCTCGGCCCGTTCGATGCCGCGCCGCACCTCCTCTATCTCGCCACGCACCTTCTTGAGCCGCTCGATCTCCTCCTTTTCCTTTTCCCACGCCTTTTTCTTCCCCTCGAAATCGCCCTTGCACTCGGCGAGTTTCTCTTCGATCTCCTTCCGCCGCTTTTTGCTCTCGGGATCGCTTTCGCGTTTGAGCCCGGTCGATTCTATCTCCATCTGGAGGATGCGGCGGCGCAGGTCGTCGAGTTCGGCCGGCATCGAATCTATCTCGGTACGCAGCATCGCGCACGCCTCGTCGACGAGGTCTATCGCCTTATCGGGCAGGAACCGGTCGGAGATGTAGCGGTCCGAAAGGGTCGCCGCCGCGATGAGCGAGCCGTCGCTTATCGTGATGCCGTGGTGCACCTCGAACCGCTCCTTGAGTCCGCGCAGGATCGAGATGGTGTCCTCGACCGTCGGCGGGTTCACGAGCACCGGCTGGAATCGCCGTTCGAGCGCCGCGTCCTTCTCGATGTACTTGCGGTATTCGTCGAGCGTTGTCGCGCCGATACAGCGGAGTTCGCCGCGCGCGAGCATCGGCTTCAGCATATCGCCCGCCGCCATTGACCCCTCGGCCTTCCCCGCGCCGACTATCGCGTGCAGTTCGTCGATAAAAAGTATGATGCGACCGTCGCTCTCCTGCACCGCCTTCAGCACCGCCTTCAAGCGCTCCTCGAATTCGCCGCGGAACTTCGCCCCCGACACGAGCGCCGCAAGGTCGAGTTCGAACAGTTCCTTGCGCTCCAGCGTCGTCGGGACATCGCCACGGACGATGCGCTGAGCGAGTCCCTCGACGATGGCGGTCTTGCCGACGCCGGGCGCCCCGATGAGGACCGGGTTATTCTTGGTGCGCCGCGAAAGGACACGGATCACGCGCCGTATCTCGGCGTCGCGCCCGATGACCGGGTCGAGTTTTCCGGCGCGCGCCAATTCCACGAGGTTACGGCCGTAGCGTTTGAGCGCGTCGTTGCCGTTGTTGTCCGGCGCCATGCCGTTCCGGTTGTCCATCTCATGCCTCCCTGATGGTCGGGATACCTAATAAACACGATCAGGGGAATTTCAAGTTGACTATCTTCACATATCCGGTACTATGCCGCCGACTATCGGCGAGGAACTGATGCTGGTCCTGAAAGACATATCGAAACAGTACGGCGGGCAGACCATATTCGACCATGTCACCCTGCCGCTCTCGAAGAAGCGGACGGCGTTGGTCGGGATGAACGGTTCAGGAAAATCGACGCTGATGAAGATCATCGCCGGCATCGAATACCCCGACACCGGCTCAATGGTGACAAAAAAGAACTGTCTTATCGAATACTTGCCCCAGCAGGCGGCCTATGAGTTCACCGGCACCGTCTATGAGGAGGTCTCGGCGTGGCTCAATTCCGACCGGCTGAACGGACTTCGGGCGCAGGAGGCCGACATACTCCGGCGGCTGGAGAGCGACACCGAGCCCGACGACGCGCTCCTGACGGAACTCTCCGAGGTGGTCGAGGACATCCACCATCTCGAGGTGAAGGAGCGGCGCAAGAACTCGGTGGACACGATACTCCTCAATCTCGGCTTCGAGAAAAGCGACTGGACACGGCCCGCCAACACGCTGAGCGGCGGCTGGCAGATGCGGCTGGCGCTCGCCCGGGTGCTGGTCCGCGAGCCCGATGTGATACTCCTCGACGAGCCGACCAACTATCTCGACATCGCCACGATAGACTTCCTCGCCTCGTGGCTCCTCAACTTCGAGGGACAGGCGCTCCTTGTCTCGCACGACCGCGACTTTTTGAACCGCGTCGTCGAGGAGACCTGGGAGGTCTACGGCGGCTCGGTCGGCATCTACCGCGGCAACTACGACTACTATATCGTCGAAAAGGAGCAACGGGTCGCGGTGCTCGCCAAACAGCGGGACAAACAACTTGACGAGATACGGGGCCTGCAGGATTTTGTCGACAAGAACCGGTACAACGCCGCCACTGCCGCGCTCGCCCAGTCGAAACTGAAGCAACTTGAAAAGATAAAGGATTCTCTCATCGTCCTGCCGCGCACTCCGCCGACGATGACCTTCCGCCTTCCGCCCCCCAAGCGGGGCGGCGAGATCGTCGCCGAGATGCAGGGGCTCGGCCACCGTTTCGGCGACCTCAAGGTGATCGACGACTACAAGCGCATCATCACGCGACGGGAACGGATAGCGCTCCTCGGCCGCAACGGGTTCGGCAAATCGACGCTCATGAACATCCTCGGCGGCGAGATAGAGCCGACCGCCGGCTCCTGCACACTGGGCAAGGAGATCGAGATAAGTTATTTCCGCCAGCACGAGATAACGCTCCTGCCGCCCGACATGACGGTCATCCGCTTCGTCGAATCGATCGCCGGGTTCGACATGATGGGGAAGGTCAAGACGCTCCTCGGCTGTTTCCTGTTCTACGAGGACGACTGGGACAAGCGGATATCGGTCCTTTCGGGAGGCGAGAAGGTGCGGCTCGCCTTCATCCGGATGATACTGAGCCCCGGCAACCTGCTGCTCCTCGACGAGCCGACCACCCACCTCGACATCGACTCGAAGGAGGTGCTCCTGCGGACCCTGCAGGAGATAGACGCCACCATCGTCTTCGTTTCGCATGACTCGCATTTCATCAATGCGCTCGCCACCTCGGTCGTCTATTTCCGCGGTCGGTGCGACATGGTCAACTTCCCCGGCACCTATCAGGAATACCTGAACATGTACGGCCACGACATCATCTTCGACGAGGCCGAGGACCGGCGGCCGGTCGAAGGACCGGTCTCGAAGGGGAAGGTGGATCACGCCCTGCGCAAAGAACTGCGCAACAAATTGAATAAATTAAAGAAAGATATAGAGAGCACCCAAAAAGAGATAGCCAAGCGCGAAGAGGAAAAGACGGCGCTGACGGCGAAACTCGCGCAGGGTATCGGCGACATCGCACTCCAGAGCAAACGGGTAGCCCGTCTCGACGAGGAATTGATCTCCCTGATGAGCCGGTGGGAGGAAAGTTCCGCCGCGTTCGAGAAACTCAGCAAAGAGAACGACGGGTAGACCGGAACTATTCCGAAGAAAGCAGGAACGGTATCGTCACCTCGGTGATGGTGCCGTTGAACTGCGGGAAGGTCCATTTCTTCTTTATCATCTCCTTGACGCACTGTTCGAGGTTGGTCCCTCTGAACTTCTGCGTGTTCGTCTCGACCTTGGCGACCCGGCCGCTCCCGAGCACGCTGACGGTCACCTCGAGTTTCCCCGACAGTGATGCATCGAGTTTGAGCGAACGGTTGTAGCAGTAGGCGATGGTGCTGTTCGAGTTCTCCTTCACCACCTTGGATATCTGCTTCGACGACAGTTCCTCCTGTATCTCGACCGGCTTTTCGGCAGCGCCCGTCTTACCGATCTCCTTCTGCGGACCGACCGTCTTCTTGGCGAGGAGCGACCGGCGGAATTGCTCGATCTCCTCGTCGGAGACCTTGTCGAACAGCCCGGCCCGTTTCTTCGGGGGCTCCTGCTTCGCCGCGGCCTGACCGGCGGCGGTGGCCGGTGCCTGTTGTTGCGCCTGCTCCTGTGCCTCCTCTTTCCTGATGTCGGCGAGTATCTCGGCGAGCAGTTCCTTCTCACGGCTCTTTTCGACCTTTTTGACCTCTATCCCCTTCACCTCGTCGAGTCTCGTGACCCCCGATGCCATGCGGACCCGCTCGAGATCTATGGTCTCTGCCGGCATCTCTTCCACGACGGTGCCGAGCAGTTCCTGCCCCTCTTTTGTCTGGAACAGGGTATAAAGCACCTTGACCGTCGATCCGAGCATCGCGATGCAGGCGAGCGCGGTGATGGTCCACCGCACGACGGGCCGCTGTTGGAACGCGAGTTTCTGCTCCTCCTTCGAGACATCGGAGAGCAGTTGCCGCGTCTGTTTGCGCTCCATCGCTTCGTCATCGGTGCCGAGCGCCTTTTTCATCGATTCCTCGGCCTGCGCCTCATAGACGGCGAATATCTGCGCAAAATCGGGATAGTCCTTCAGTTTCACCCAATCGGTGAGTGACGGTTCCCATATGTAGGCGCTCTTAAGAAGTCCGCCGTTCGTTATCTTTTCGGCGATCTCCTCGAAGGTGTACACATGGTCGTCGTTGACCAGTCTGAACTTCCGTTCCATCGACCATCCTCGCAAGCAAAGTGCACCGATTTTGCCTGATTTCGTTGCCATTGTCAAAGAAAACGGCCGCGCCCTCCTTTTGTTGACTTTTAGGAGACGCCGCATAGGTTAGAACCGGCATTCGACAACGCTTCCCGGAGGAGATATACTATGAGCCGCATTCAGGAACATCCGGTACTTGACACGAAAAAGGAGACACGACCGATCACCTTCACCTTCGACGGCGCGAAACTCACCGGTCTGGACGGCGAGATGATCAGTTCGGCGCTCTTCGCCGCCGGCATCACCCGGTTCTCGATACACCGCAAGGACGGCGCGCCGCAGGGGATCTTCTGCGCCAACGGCCAGTGCTCTCAGTGCACCGTCATAGTCGACGGCCACGCCCTGAAATCGTGCGTGACGCCGTTGCGCGACGGGATGGACATCCGCACGCTCGACCGGCTCCCTGCCCTGCCGGCCGACGACGAACCGCTGCGCGACTATGAAAAGAAAGTGATCAACTGCGATGTGCTGGTGGTCGGCGGCGGCCCCTCGGGCCTCACCGCGGCCATCGAACTGGCGAAACTCGGCCTGCGCATCGTGCTGGCCGACGACAAGGACCGGCTCGGCGGCAAACTGGTGCTCCAGACCCACAAGTTCTTCGGGTCGGAGGAGGACTGCTACGCCGGAACGCGCGGCTACGAGATCGCCAAGATACTCGAAAAGGAACTGCGCTCCTACAAGAATGTCACGATATACCCCGAGACCTCGGTCGTCGGCATCTACAAGGACCGCAAGGCGGGGCTCTTCGTGGGCAACCGGCGCTATCTCATCGTTAGTTTCGAGGGACTTATCGTGTCGGCCGGCGCGCGGGAAAAGTCCATCGTCTTCCCCGGCAACGACCTTCCCGGCGTCTACGGCGCAGGAGCTTTCCAGACGCTCGTCAACCGTGATCTGGTGCGGGCGGCCCAGAAGGTGCTCATCGTCGGGTCGGGCAATGTCGGCCTCATCGCCGCCTACCACGCCCTGCAGGCGGGCATCAATGTCGCCGGCATCGTCGAGATAGCAAGCGAGATAAGCGGCTACAAGGTCCACGCCGACAAGATCCGGCGCATGGGGGTGCCGATATACCTCAACACTACGGTCCTATCGGCCGCCGGTGACGGGAAGGTCGAACGGGTGACGGTCGCCGAGGTCGATAAACAGTGGAACCCGATCCTTGAAACGGCGCGCACCTTCGCGGTCGATACGCTCCTCATCGCGGCGGGGCTCACCCCGGCCGACGAATTCTACGATATGGCCGAACGGTTCGAGTTCAAGGTGGTCAAGGCGGGCGACGCCGACGAGATCGCCGAGGCGTCGAGCGCCATGTTCGGCGGCCGCATCGCGGGGCTTAAGATGGCAAAACTGCTCGGCGAGGATGTGATCATCGACGACACTTGGCTGAAAAAGGCCGAGGTACTCAAAAGCAAGCCCGGCGAGGTCTTCCCGCTTGACGGCGTGGCACTGACCGACAAGTTCAAGCCGGTCTTCACCTGCCTCGAAGAGATCCCGTGCAACCCCTGCACCACCGTCTGCCCGAAAAGCGCGATAAAACTGAAGGACAAGATCGGCACCATCATGGATGTCCCCTATCTCGCCGGTGAGTGCATCGGCTGCGGCATCTGCGTGGCGGCCTGTCCGGGGCTCGCGATAACGCTGGCGCGGAAGGTCGATGATAAGACGGCCGAGGTGATGCTGCCGCACGAATACCTCGCATCGTTCAAGGTCGGCGACAAAGTGACGCTCACCGATATCGACGGAAAAGAGATCGAAAAGGCCGAGGTGGTCAAACTCCAGCAGAATAAGAAATACCGCACGACGCTCGTCACGGTCCGCATGCCCTTGAAAAACGCCGCGCTGGCGGCCGGCATCCGCGTACAGGATGAGAAAGAGACCCGTCCGCTCGCCGAACCGGTGCTCGACCATCTGCCGGAGAACGGCATCGTCTGCCGCTGCGAGCGGGTGACGCTCGGCGAGGTGGTGAAGTTCATCAAGGAGCACAAGGTGCGCGACATCAACCAACTCAAACAGATACGGGTCGGCATGGGCGCCTGCGGCTCGAAGACCTGTTCGGTGCAGTTCCCGCGCGTTTTCCGGGCAGCCGGGGTCGATTTCTCGACCGTCGCCGAAGGATCGATACGGCCGCTGTCGGTCGAGACGCCGATGTCCGCCCTCATCAACGAGACGGAGGGAGAATAACATGAAGACTTACGATATCCTCGTCATCGGCGGCGGTTCGGTCGGCGTTCCGGTGGCGCTCTATCTGGCGAAGAAAGGGAAGAAGGTGGCGGTCGTCGAGAAGCACGCATCGACCGGCCGCGGTCAGAACCGCGCCGCGATCGGCGGCATCCGCGCGACATTCTCCGACCCGGCCAAGATAAAGATCTGCCAGCTCTCGCTCGACATCGTCCGCGCCATGCACAAAGAGCACGGCCTCGATATCGACTGGCATCAGGGCGGCTATATGTTCCCGGTCTACGACACCGAACGGGAACGGTCGCTGAAAACGCTGCTCGAGGTCCAGCACAAGTTCGGCCTCAACATCGACTGGATAGACGCCGAACGGGTCCAGCGCCTCTGCCCCGGCATCAATCCGCGCGGCCTGCGCGGCGGCACCTATTCACCCGAGGACGGTTTCGCCTCGCCGCTGAAGACCACCGGCGCCTTCTACAAACTCGCCTGCGACGCCGGGGTCGATTTCTATTTCTACGAGACGGTCCTCTCCTTCGAGAAGAAAGAGACCAAGATACTCTCGGTCAAGACCGACAAGAACACCTTCTCGGCGGGACTCATCATCAACGCCGCCGGCGGCGACGCCCGCAAGGTGGGACAGCTCGTCGGCGCCGACCTGCCGGTCTATCCCGACAGCCACGAGGGGGGCATCACCGAACCGGTCCAGCGCTTCTTCGAGCCGATGGTGGTCGACATCCGTCCCGACGGCCACAGCGACAACTACTATTTTTATCAGGCGGCGGGCGGCCAGATCATCTTCTGCATCACTCCTAACCCGAAATTCTACGGCAAAGACATCGACAACACCTCCGAGTTCCTGCCGCTCTGCGTCCGCCGGATGCTCGAACTCTATCCGCGGCTCCGCAATATCCGCGTCCGCCGCACCTGGCGCGGCCTCTACCCGATGACGCCCGACGGCTTCCCGATAGTCGGCTACACCAAGGAGGCGGAGAATATGCTGAACCTCGTCGGGATGTGCGGTCAGGGCTACATGCTGGGGCCGGGACTCGGCAAGATCGTGGCCGAGACGATCTGCGATAACAGCAAAGAGTATACATTCATCTTCGACCAACTCTCCCCCTACCGCTCCTTCACCGGCACCGAGATGCTCAAGTAGCATGGCCTCCTTCCTCGATCTCCTCGATCAATTCAAACCGAAGAAGAACGCCCGGACCCGGGCCATAGAACTGTTGACCGATATTTCGCGCCGCGACGGCATCAGCCCCGATGCGGTGCTGGAGAAGGTCGGTATTTCAGAACTGCTCGGTCGGCCCGGCCATCCGCTGGAGAATTTCGATGAACTGACGCGTCGGTTGGAGGCGCTCCGCTATCCGCTCTGGACCGCGAAGAAGGAGCGGCTGAACGCGCTCGCCGCCTCGTTCAAGGCGAAGACCGGCGCCACCCTCACCTACCCCGATTACGCCGAGGGCGACACCGTGACGCTCTCGTTCACGGTCAAAAGCGCCGCCGACCTCACCGAACGCCTCGCGGCCCTCGACCGCGAAAAAGAGATGGTGGAGAAGATAGTCAGGGAATTGACCGAGTGACCATCCGCCGCATCGTCGCCGACAGCCGTTTAAACGACCTGACGCTCGCCGAAAAGGCGGCGGCGCGTTTCGGCCTGCCGGTCAAACTTGACCTTCCCGCCGTTCGCGGCTAGCATCACCCCAAGATCGCTTCAGGGAGGGAGACCTGATGAAGAAAAAAGGGGCCGCGAATACAGGCAAACTCATGGAACCCGCCCCCGGCGCACTTTTCGACCGGGTCGCATCCATCCTAGACCAAGCCCGCGCCAATGTGGTCCGCGCCGTCAACAGCAACATGGTCATCGCCTACTGGCTCATCGGTCGCGAGATCGTTCAAGAGTTGCAGGGCGGTTCAGAGCGTGCCGAGTACGGTAAACAGGTCATCGAACAACTATCCGCTCAACTGAAGAACAGATACGGACGCGGATTCTCTATCACCAACCTGCGCTATTTCAGAACCTTCTACATGCTCTACGCGGAGAGAAAACCGGAGATTCGCCAGATCGGATCTGGCGAATTGTCGGACAGCCCGATTCGCCATACGCAATCTGGCGTTTTAAATGACCTGTCGTCAGCAGTGAGAACGGTTTCTAAACCAATGGGGTTTTCGCCACTTCTGGGCTGGTCGCATTATCAATCATTAATGTCCGTTGAGAATGACAACGAACGACTTTTTTATGAGATAGAGGCGGAAAAAGAGGGATGGGATGTCAAACATCTCCAACGACAGATACACACATTCCTTTTCGCGCGCCTACTGAAAAGTCGCGACAAGGCTGGTTTGATGGATATGGCCCGCAGCGGGCAGAATCTGGTCACACCATTAGACGCACTGAAGAATCCTTATGTTCTCGATTTTCTCGGGCTACCCGATTCCGAACGCCTGCACGAAGCGGACATCGAACGGGCCATCATTGACAACCTTCAAGCCTTTCTCTTGGAACTTGGTAAAGGCTTCGCTTTTGTCGGTCGTCAGAAACGGCTGCAGTTCGACTCCGATTTTTTCTATATCGATCTGGTTTTTTACAACTGTATCCTCAAGTTTTATCTGTTGATCGATCTGAAGGTCGGCGAGCTGACGCATCAAGATGTCGGACAAATGGATAGCTATGTCCGGATGTTCGACGACAAGTATCTGACCGATGGCGATAATCCGACGATCGGATTGATCCTCTGCGCCAAGAAGAACGAAACCATCGCGAAATACTCAGTGCTTAAAGAAAGAAAACAACTTTTCGCTTCAAAGTACATGCTTTATCTGCCCACCGAGAAGGAACTTGCGCTGGAACTCGGCCGCGAGCGGCGCCTCGCCCCTAGATCAAAGAAATCTTAGGCGGCCCCGAGTGACCATCCGCCGCATCGTCGCCGACAGCCGTTTGAACGACCTGACGCTCGCCGAAAAGGCGGCGGCCCATTTCGGCCTGCCGGTCGAGCGGCTTACCAAGGATGAACTGCTCGCCGAACTCCTGCCGCTCCCGCCCGAGGAACTCTTCCCCGCCGCCAAGGCGACCCTCTTCTTTACCGAGAAGAAAGGGCCGTTCCTGACCGCGTGCCGCTGTCCATCGGGGGCCGATTACCGCTGCTGCGGCTATTTTACGATCCAGAGCGTGTCGGGTTGCCCCTACGACTGTTCCTACTGCATCCTCCAGCACCTCATCGGCAACAATCCGTTCATCTCGGTCTTCGTGAATCGTGAGTCGGTGGAAACGGAAATAAGGACCTATCTGGAAAGCCACCGCCATCTGCGCGTCGGGACCGGCGAACTGGCCGACAGCCTCGCGCTGGACGATCTGCTCGACGAATCGGGCTTCTTCACCGCGATGATAGCGCGCAACGGCTGGGAGGAGCGCATCTCGTTCGAGTTCAAGACCAAGTCGGCGATGGTCGATAACCTCATCGCCGCGAAGGGACGCCACCCCGCCGCCGACCTCGTCATCGGCCTGTCGGTCAACATCGACCGCTTCCACGCGACCGACGAACGCCACACCGCCCCGATGGCGGACCGCATCGCCGCCGCCGTCCGTTTTCAACAGGCAGGAGGCCGCGTCGCGCTCCATTTCGACCCGATCGTGATGCGCGACGAGTTCTTGGGCGACTACCGGGCTCTCTGCGATCGCCTGCTGACGGCGCTCGACCCGAAAAAGATCGCGTGGATAAGCATGGGGGGCCTGCGCCATTCGCTGTCGCTCACCGCCCTTATGCGGCGCCGCTGGCCCGCCTCCGAACTGACGCTCTGCGAGATGTTCCCGTCGGCCGACGACCACAAACTGCGGATCCTCGCGCCGGTCCGCGCCCGGTTCTACCGCGCCATCGCCGGAACGATACAAAAATATATCCCCGAACCGCCGCTCTATCTCTGCATGGAGAAAGAGTTCATGTGGGAACGGGTCAAACTTGACGCTCCATCCTTCACCCGCTAGTATCGCCTTATGAGAACGACGCTGACTCTCATCCTTCTTTTCTCACTCTGCGCCGCCGGGCAGGAGCCACCCGCGCCGCCGACGCTCGCCGAGACGATAACGAAAAGCCGCGACGAGGGTCTTTTTTCCGCCGTCCAGATAGCGGTCTTCGAAAAGGGCGACATGACGCTCGAACTGCACGACGGCTTCACCTCCTTCGAGCCGAAGGACGAGGTGACCCGCTACACGCTGTTCGACCTCGCCTCGCTCACCAAGCCGCTCGGGACGCTGGCGATGGTCGGTCAACTCATCGCGCAGAAAAGACTCGACCCCGAAGAAAAGGCGACCGCGATACTTCCCGGACTGCTGAAACCGATACGGGTCATCGACCTCCTTTCGCACACATCGGGACTCCCCGCCTACGATGCGTGGTATTTCAAATACCGCGATATCCAGACCATCGAGGAACGGAAGACGGCCATCGTGAAGTATGCCGCCGAGTTCCCCAAGGAGCGCCCGGCGCAATACAGCGACCTTAACTACCTCCTGCTCGGGTTCCTCGTCGAGCGGGTGACCGGCGCGACGCTCGACCGCTTCTATGCCGATACGCTCGCGACGATCGGGTATCGCGGCCTGCCGCCGATATACCTGACCGACGGCATCGACCTGTCGGCGGTCGCGGCGACCAGCATCTCGCCCCAGACCGGCATCCTGAACCACGGCAATGTCGAGGACGAGAACTGCCAACTCATCGGCGGCGTCTGCGGGCACGCGGGGCTGTTCGGCACCGCCGAGGCGGTCGGCCAACTGCTCTCGCACCTGCTGAAGATACCGTGGTACCGCGCCTTCGTCGAGGGGGGGATCGGTTTCGACCGGCCCGAGCCGCCCGAATCTAACTTCGGACTGACCGCCACCGCCGGGATGCGCGGTCACCTCGGCTACACCGGCACCGCCTTCCTGATAGACCTTGCGCGAGACCGCATCATCGTCGTGCTGACGAATCGCACCCACCCTACCGCCGACAAGCCGAAGATGAAGGAACGGCTCCGCAAATTCCGCCAGACGATCTTCGACGAACTGCTGAAATAACCCTTCATTCTCTTACCCCCGCTTCGTTATCCAAAAAAGATCAAGGCGACGAGCCGCAGACAACGAAGGCATAGTTAGCTATGTCGAGGCAGTCGAGGCGAAGTCAACGCAGAGATTTAAAGGAGAACGAAGCGGTTCTTAGTGCGGAATAAGCCCGAGAAGGATACCCGCCGCGATCGCCGACCCGATGACGCCCGCCACATTGGGCGCCATGGCGTGCATGAGCAGGTGATTCTCGGGATCCTCGTGACGGCCCATGTGCTGGGCGACCCGCGCGCTGTCGGGCACCGCCGAAACGCCGGCGCACCCGATGATCGGGTTTATCTTGTTCCCCTCTTTCAGGAACAGATTGATGAATTTCGCGATGAGAACGCCACCCGCCGTCGAGAACATGAACGAAAGGGCTCCGAGCGCGAAGATCATGACCGACTTGCCGGTCAGGAAGGTCTGCGCCGAGGTCGAGGCGCCGACCGTGAGGCCGATGAGTATCGTCACGATGTCGATGAGCGAACTGCCCGCCGTCTTGGCAAGACGGTCGGTAACCCCCGATTCTTTCAAGATGTTACCAAGGAGAAGCAGACCGATGAGCGGCAGGCCGCCGGGGGCGATGATGGTGCAGACGACGACCGCGACTATCGGGAACATTATCTTCTCGCGTTTGGAGACGACACGCGGCGGCTTCATCCGGATGAGCCGCTCCTTCTTCGTCGTCAGCAGATTGACGACCGGCGGCTGAATGACCGGGACAAGCGCCATGTAGGAGTAGGCCGCTATCGCGACCGCGCCGAGCAGATACGGCGCCATGAGGCCGGTGACGAATATCGCCGTCGGACCGTCGGCGCCGCCGATGATGCCGATGGATGCCGCCTCCTGCAGGTTGAACCCGAGGAATATCGCGATAAGGAACGCCATGAAAATGCCGAGTTGCGCGCCACCTCCGAGCAGGACCAGTTTCGGGTTGGCTATCATGTAGGAGAAGTCGGTCATCGCGCCGATACCGAGGAATATGAGCGGCGGATAGATGCCTTTGAGTACGCCGAAATAGAGATAATTAAGCACCGAGCCGGGATCATAGACGCCTATCTGGACGCCGGCCGCCGAGGGAATGTTGCCGAGCAGGATGCCGAAGCCGATGGGCAAAAGCAGGAGCGGTTCATAGCCCTTTCCTATCGCGAACCAGAGAAAGAAGAAGGCGATGACCATCATCACGATATTGCCGAGCGTGAAATGGGCGAGCGCGGTGGTGTTGAAGAATTTCGAAAGGAAAGAACGGTTCTTCTCTATGTAATATTCCAGCGTACCCGACGAACGGAGCGAGAAGTCGATGAACAGCGGGGTGATGTTGTAGCGACTCTTGAAATTGGTAATGTAGAGCGAGTTCTCGAGTTGAACACTGCCCACCTGTTCGCCGGGAATGGCGAGCGGATAACGCCCCGCCTCACCCGTGAAGTTCACGAAGGCGACCCCGTTGTCGGCGACGATAAGGGCCGTGTGGTCGAGTTCGAGCGTCGCACCGTCGGGGAGGGTCAGCGTCATCCGGTAGTTCTTCCCGTCGGGCATGAAGATATCGATGTGGTCCTCTTCGGGAACGACCGCCCGTTGCGAGGTGACCATGAGATATTCCTTCTTCGTGTCGTCCCATGCGACGATGGCGCCGTTCTCGCGCCGTTCGACCCATGTGGGCTGACCGTCACCGCCAAGCGTCTGGTAACGGATATCCAATTTCACCAGCGAGCCGTTTATCGCCGTGCCGGTGAACTGCGTCT
The DNA here is from genome assembly GCA_022711315.1 of bacterium. Taxonomy (GTDB): domain Bacteria; phylum UBP6; class UBA1177; order UBA1177; family JAKLFG01; genus JAKLFG01. The sequence goes on from JAKLFG010000003.1 coordinate 13,887, forward strand.
CCTGCGCCGCCAGCGATACCGACAAAAGGATAAGGATCGCGGCGAGCGGTATCTGGATCGATCTCATGACGGACTCCTACGCAATGACGATAAGCGGATCATGCTCCTTGACATTGGCCCCTTCGGCCACCCGTATCTCGGCGATGGTCCCGGCGAAGGTGGTGTTGATGTCGTTCTCCATCTTCATCGCCTCCATCACGGCGACCTTCTGGCCGACCGCGACCTTGTCGCCCACCTTGACGAGGAGTTTGAGGATAAGTCCCGGCATCGGAGCGTTGACGCTGTTACCCGCGACCGCCGCCGGAGCCGGCGCCGCCTGCACGACCGGAGCGACCGCAGCCGCTCTCGGCGCGACGGGACGGGGAATGGCCGGAGCAACCTCACCGGCCGGATAGGAGATGTCGACGCTGAAGGGCTTGCCGTTCACCTCGACCTTCGCGCTCTTCGCGCCGAATTCCTTCACCTCGACCTTGTAGTCCTTGCCGTTTATCTTCAGATCATACTTTTTCATCGTCTTACCTCGTTCTGGTGGAAGATTGCCATCTGTGAAAGCGGTATTGCTGATACTGTTTGCCGAAGTCTATCCACGGGGTCGAATGATGATCCTGCGGTATCTCGGTGATCGCTATCGGCTCTGCACTCTGCTGGAGATAGAGCGCTATCGCCGTGGCGACCGCCGCAGACTCATCCTCGTCGACGCTGGTGGTCGGGCTTGCCACGGTGGCTTGTCCCGGCAAAGACTTCTCGGAGCCGGGAGCAACAACGGCCGGCGCCTTTTTCCGCGCGCCGTTCAACCGGTCGAACTGCGTCAGGATGACGGCGAGGAGCGCCAGACCGCCAATGACGACACCGATCCCGATGAAGGGCAGGATCTCTATGGTGGCCATCTCGCGGGGAGAGAACTGGCCGACCGCGGCGGCGGCGATAATCGTGGAAGATATCGTCATCTCACCCTCCGTTACAGCGGGATGTTGCCGTGTTTCTTCGGCGGCAGATCGTCCCGTTTGGTGCTCATCATCTCCAGCGCCTTGGCGAGCCGCGCGCGGGTCGTCTTCGGTTCGAAGATGTCGTCGATGAAGCCGTGCTGGGCGGCGATGTAGGGGTTCTCTATCTTCTCGGCGTATTCGGCCTCCTGTTCGGCGATGAACTTCGCCCTGTCGGCGGCCGCATCGAGCTCCTTGCGCTTAAGTATCTCGACCGCCCCTTTCGCGCCCATGACAGCGATCTGCGCCGTCGGCCACGCGTAGTTCATGTCGCCGCGCAGGTGCTTGGAACTCATCACGATGTAGGCGCCGCCGTAGGCCTTGCGCATGACCACCGCGAGTTTCGGCACCGTCGCCTCGCTGTAGGCGTAGAGCATCTTCGCGCCGTGCTTGATGACCCCGCCGTACTCCTGCACCGTGCCGGGCATGAAGCCGGGAGTGTCGACGAGCGTGATGAGCGGGATATTGAAGCAGTCGCAGAACCGGATGAAGCGGGACCCCTTCATCGAGGAGTTGACATCGAGCACGCCCGCCAGCACATTGGGCTGGTTCGCGACGATGCCAACGGTGCGGCCGTTCAGCCGCGCGAAGCCGACGACGATGCTCATCGCGTAGAGCGGCTGGACCTCGAAGAATTTGCCGTCGTCGAATATCATCCGGATGACATCCTTGACATTGTAGCCCTTGTTCGGGTTGAGCGGCACGATGGTGTTGAGTTCTTCGTCCATCCGGTCCACCGGATCGGTACAGGTGACGCGCGGCGGCTCTTCCATGTTGTTCGAGGGCAGGTAGGAGAACAGTTCCCGTATCGCCGCGATCGATTCATCCTCGGTGTCGTGCGAAAAATGGGCGACACCCGATTTGGTCATGTGGACCTGCGCACCGCCGAGTTGATCGACCGTCACATTCTCGTGCGTGACCGTCTTGACGACATTGGGACCGGTCAGGAACATATAGGAATTGGTGTTGGTCATGAAGACGAAATCGGTAAGGGCGGGCGAATAGACCGCGCCGCCGGCGCAGGGGCCATAGATCGCCGACAGTTGCGGCACGACTCCCGACGCGAGGACATTGCGTTTGAATATCTCGCCGTACCCGTAGAGCGAGTGGATACCTTCCTGAATGCGGGCGCCGCCCGAATCGTTCAGGCCGATGCAGGGCGCGCCGGTCTTGAGCGACAGGTCCATCACCTTGCATATCTTCGCCGCGACCACTTCGCCCAGCGATCCGCCGCTCACGGTGAAGTCCTGCCCGAAGACGAAGACCTTGCGGCCGTCGATGGTACCGTAGCCGGTCACTACCGCGTCACCGAGGGGACTCCCCTCCTTGCGGTCGGAGCGCAGACAGTCGAGTTCCTCGAAACTGCCCGGATCGAGCAGTTTGGCGAACCGTTCGCGCGAGGTGTATTTGCCTTTCTTGTGCTGATCCTCGATGCGCTTCTCGCCGCCGCCGAGTTTCGCCTGTTCCTTCTTGGCCCGTAACTGCGCCAGTTTTTCTTCGATGGTCACCATGCGCGTAACTCCCTATGTTTAATGAGTTCCCGATTCGGTCAGTTCGACCAGAACGCCCTTCGATTCCTTGGGATGAATGAACGCTATCTTGGTATGGTGGGCGCCGCAGCGCGGCGTTTCGTCGATGAGTTTCACCCCTTTCTCCTTCATCCGCGCCAGTTCGGCGGTAAGATCATCGACCTCAAAAGAAAGGTGATGAACGCCGGGCCCCTTTTTCTCCATGAACTTCGCGATGGGGCTTTCGGGCGATGTCGGTTCGAGCAGTTCGATGCGGGTGTCGCCGATGGTCAGGAAGGCCACCTTGACCTTCTGCTCCTCGACCGTTTCGGTCCCTTCGACCGGCAGGCCGAGCGTGTCGCGGTAAAAGGCGATGTAGTCGTCGATCTTCTCGACGGCGATACCGACGTGATTGATCTTCTTCATGTTATGCCTCCTTGCGAACCGAAATATAGTTGCCGATCTCCTGCATGACCTGATAGGGGTTCTTTCTGCCGGCGACGATATCGTCCATCCATGCGGTGAACCTATCGCCGTTTCCGAGAATTGCAAGGATATCGCGGCTTATCCGGTCCGCCGCCATTTTTTCCAGTTGCCGGGCCAGTTTCGGCCGCCGCACCGCTTCGCGATGGTCGCGGACATAGGCGGCATGAAGTGCAACCTGTTCCATCAGACCGTCAATGCCGCGCTGTTCGGTCGCCACCGTTTCGCAGATGGGCGGCACCCAGTCGAACCGATCGCGGTTGAGTTCGAGTATCATCCGTATCTCGGCCACGAGCCGTTCCTTGCCGTCGCGGTCGGCCTTATTGATGACGAATATGTCGGCGATCTCCATGATGCCCGCCTTGAGCGCCTGCACATCGTCGCCCAGCCCCGGTACGAGCGTCAGCACCACCGTATCGGCCACCGCGAGGACATCTATCTCGCTCTGCCCCACCCCGACCGTCTCGACGATGACCGCGTCGAAGCCGGACGAACGGAGCAGGTTCACTACATCGAAAGTGGCGTGGGCAAGGCCGCCGAGGCTCCCGCGGCTCCCCATACTGCGGATGAAGACGCCGGGATCGTCGGCGTGGGCCGACATGCGGATGCGGTCGCCGAGTATCGCGCCGCCGGTGAAGGGAGAACTCGGGTCGACCGCCACGACGGCGACCGTCTTCCCTTCGGCGCGCAGTTTCCCGATGACGCAGTCGGCCAGCGTACTCTTCCCGGCGCCGGGGGGGCCGGTGATGCCGATGACCTGCACATTATCGGGGTCGCGGTAGAGTTTGGCGAGCGTCGTTTCGGCCGCGTCGCGGTCGTTCTCAATTTCGGATATCTGGCGGGCGAGTGCCCGATGATCCAACTTCTTTTTTGTCACGCCGACGCGAACCTAACGAAAAGAAAACAAAGACCGGCCACCTTATAACGGCCGCCGGGACTTAAGTCAATTTTTCGACCGGCAGGATTGCAAAGCGACGCCGGTTGTGGCAGGATGCCCCGAACGGGAAGCACGGAGTCCGCCATGACCAATTCGTTCAGAGACCTCTGGCCGCTCGACAAAGGCAAGACACACCTCAACCACGGCTCGTTCGGCGCCTGCCCGACCGCCATTCTGGAACACCAGCGCCGCCTGCGGGACGAGATGGAGGCATCGCCCACCGATTTCTTCGTCCGCCGCTCCCCCGACCTGCTCACCGCCGTCCGCATCGAACTGTCGCGTTTCGTGAACGCCGATCCCGAGGGGATGACCTTCGTCCCCAACGCGACCGCCGGGGTGAACGCCGTCATCCGTTCGCACAAATGGGAAAAAGGCGACGAGGTGCTGACGACGAAACTGCTCTACCCCGCCTGCCGCAACACCCTCGCCTTCATCGCCGAGGAGTTCGGCGTGACGGTGAATATGGTCGATATCCCCTACCCGCCCGCATCGGCCGACGACATCGTTGAGCGCATCGTCGCGGCGGCGACACCCGATACGCGACTTGCCCTCATAGACCATGTGACCAGTTCCACGGCGCTCATCCTGCCGGTCGCCCGCATCGTCGCCGAACTGAAGAAGAAAGGCATCCCGACGCTCATCGACGGCGCCCACGGCCCCGGCATGACCGCGCTGGACCTGACCGCCATCGCCCCGGCGTGGTACACCGGCAACTGCCACAAATGGCTCTGCACGCCGATCGGTTCGGCATTCCTGTGGGTCGCCCCGGAGAAACGGGGCCGGACCTACCCGCTCTCGATATCGAACTATTTCTACGCCCCTGAAGGCCGCGCCGGGTTCCGCGCCGCGTTCGACTGGACCGGCACCGCCGACCTGACCCCTTTCCTCTGTATCGGCGAGGCGATCCGCTTCATGGGCGCTCTTCTGCCGGGCGGCTGGGATGAACTGCGGGCCAGCAACAACAAACTGGCGGGGGATATGGCGCCGGTCGTAGCCAAGGCACTCAAAACCGAGGCGCCCGTTCTGGGCGAACTCAACGGCTCGATGGTGACCATCCCGATCCCGGGACTCCCCTATTCGTTCGAGGCGAACGGGCTCCACCCGCTCATGAACCGGCTCTACGCAAAGCACGGCATCGAGGTGATGATCACCTGCATCCCCGACGGTCGCTCGGCCCTGCGCATATCGGCGCAGATATACAACGAACCGGCCGACTACGAAGCGCTCGCGGCGGCCCTGACCCAAGAACTTCCGAACGGCTGATCTTCTTCTTTACTTTCTTTTCCTTTTTTGATACAGTCGCCCAAAAGTCACGCGAGGTACGCCTATGCCGCTTGTCATGTTCCTCCTCATCGCGATGCCGATCCTCGCCGCCGCTCAAGATGCTGCCGGCGGCCCGTGGAAGGAGGAGCGGAGCGACGAGAACCTCGTCATCCACAGCCGTCCCGTGCCGGGGACCGAGATCCGGGAGGTGAAGGCGACCGCCATCATGACCGGCACCATCAAGGAGGCGGTGGATATCATCTTCGACCGCAAGAACCATCCGGGGAACATGCCCTACATTAAAAAGTCGGTCGTCCTGTCGAAGGACGAGAAATGCGATGTGTCCTACAACATCGTGTCGCCGCCGGTCGCGAGCAACCGCGACTACATCGTCCGCTCCTGCGCCGACGCGGTGAGCCGCTACGAGACCAAACTGTGGTGGGAAACGGCGACCCACCCCGATCACCCCGAGACCGATGACAATGTCCGCGTCAAGATAAACAAGGGCTACTACATCTTCCGTCAGGTGGAGCCCGACAAACTGCTGGTGGACTACTACATCTACACCGACCCGGGCGGCTCTCTCCCGATATTCGTCAAGAACATCGCCAACCGGACCGGCGTGTCCGATGTGCTGGAAAGCCTCGCAAAGACCATTCTGAAACGGCGGAAGAAATAAGGTGCTCCTCCTCGACATCCTCCGGCCGCCGCTCGACGACCGCAAACGGACCTTTTTCTCCCACGCCGCCTTCATGTCGTTCGAGGAATTCGTCTGGGGCGTCTTCGTGCTCGCCGAGGTCGTCCTGCGGCGCGAACTGCAGGCCAGCCCCTTCACGATAACGCTCTTCGCGATACTCAACCCCGCCTCGTCGCTCTTTTCGGTCTACTTCTCGCAGGTGCTCGCGGCGCATCCCGACCGCATCTACCGCCACATCCGGTCGGTCGCGGTGCTGACCCGCCTGCCGCTCGTCCTGTTCTTTCTCTGGCACGACGCGGTGTCGCTCCTGCTCCTGTTCGGCCTGTTCAACATCGGCGTCGCGATGCTCAAGCCGGTGCAGAGCATCTACATGCGCGAGAACTTCCGCCCCGGCGAGATCGGGAAACTGTATGGCATCACCGTTTCCATCGCAAAGGTGTTCTTCATCGCCGCCAGTTACGGGTTCGGGCTCTGGATGGACCTCAATCACGCCGCCTACATCACCGCCTTCGGTGGCAGCGGCGTCGTCGCGTTCGTATCGGTCCTCATACTCACGCTCGTGCCGTTCCGCAACTGGCGCACGGTCGAGGCGGCGCCAGCCCCCAAGGACCTGCTCGGCTTCGCGACCACCCGTGAGACACTGCGGGATAACGCCCCGTTCCGCCGGTTCGAGGCCGCCTTTTTCACCTACGGCTCCGGCTTCATGGTGGTCCTCCCCGCGATGCCCATACTGCTCGTCGACCACCTGAACCTCTCCTACAGCGTCGTCTCGTTCGGGCGCGGCGTGATGTCGGCCATATTCCTCATCATCTTCACCCCGCTCCTCGGCAGGGTGCTCGACCGGCGCGATCCGGTATATCTCAGCATGGTCTCATTCTTCACGCTCATCGCCTACCCGACGCTCCTCATCGCGGCGTGGTTCCTGCGTGGTGCGGCCGAGCCGCTCTTCTATCTGTCGTTCGCCGCCTTCGGCATCGCGATGGCGGGCGTGACGCTGACCTGGAATGTCGGGCCGATGTACTTCGCGGCGACCCCGCAGGAGATACCGCGCCTCATGAGCGTCCATGTGACGCTGACCGGCCTGCGCGGCCTGCTTGTCCCCATACTCGGCTATTTTCTCCTGAAGATAGGGGTGCTTGCTCCGTTCGTCGCGAGCGCCGGCTTCTTTTTCAGCGCGGCGCTCATGATGCGGCGGCAGGCCCGCCGCGCCCCCGATAAAACTTGACAGGGAACGGTTCACGCATATAACAAGGACTGTTTTTCGGTGCTTGAGAACATCGTTACAGAAGGAGGACCGGTTTGGCTCATCACAAGTCATCTAAGAAACGCATCAAAACGAGCGAGAAACGGAACCTGTATAACCGCTCGATGAAATCGCGCCTCAAGACCTATATCCGCCACTTTTCGGAACTTCTCGAGAAGGCGGCGGACGATGTCGCCAACCTCGCCCAGTACAAGGACGAGGCGGAGACGAAGTTCCGCAAGGTGGTATCGGAACTGCACAAAGCGGTATCCAAGGGGGTGCTCCAGCGCTCCACCGCCGGTCGCAAGATAAGCAGACTTTCGGCGCATTTAGGCAAGTTGTTCAACGCCTGATCGTGCGCGATACGCGGGCCTACACCCTCATCCTCACCGACATCAGCGAACTTTTCACCGCCTCACCGCAGGCGCCGGCGCTCACCGAAGGCCCGTTCTGCGTCGCGGTCGATGACCGCGGTCTCATCTCCTTTGTCGGGCGGCAGGCCGATCTCGCGCTGCGCGAACCGAACTACGAGACCGCCTTCGCCGCCGCCGTCGTGAGCGCCGGTGGTCGCGCCGTCTGGCCGGGACTCGTCGACAGCCACACCCATCTGGTCTATGCCGGCACGAGGGAGGAAGAGTTCGCCCTGAAGGCGCGCGGCGCATCGTACGCCGACATCGCGGCAAAGGGCGGCGGCATACTCAACTCGGCGAAAAAGACCCGCGCGGCGTCGGCCGATGATCTGTTCCGCGAAAGCCGCCGGCGCCTCCTGCAGGTCGCCGCGTACGGCGTCACGACCATCGAGATGAAAAGCGGCTACGCGCTCGATGTGGCCGGCGAGCTACAGATACTCGAGGTGACGGCCCGGCTCGCGCGGGAACTGCCGGTGGCGGTGGTCCCGACCCTGCTCGGCGCCCATGCCTACCCCGAACGGTTCAGGAACGATCACGCGGGCTATATCTCGCTCCTGTGCGACGAATTGATGCCCGAAGTGAAACGCCGCGGACTCGCCGAGTTCGTCGATGTGTTCTGCGAAGAAGGCTATTTCTCTCTCGCGGAGACCGAGCGGATACTCTCCCGCGCCCGGGAACTCGGCTTCAAACTCAAACTGCACGCCGACCAGTTCCACGCGCTCGGCGGCACCGAACTCGCGGCGCGTATGGGGGCCGCCTCGGTCGACCATCTCGAGGAGGTGACCGACGCGGCGATACGGCTCATGGCCGATAACGGCACCGTCGCGGGGGTGCTTCCGATAACCTCGGTCTTCTCGCGGCTCCCCTTCGCCCCGGCCCGCCGGATGGCCGACGCCGGCGTCCGCGTGGCGCTCGCGACCGATTTCAACCCCGGCTCCTGCATGTGCGGTTTTTTGCCGCTCGCGGCGAGTCTCGGCACGACCCAGTTGTCGCTCTCGCCCGAAGAGGCGGCCTGCGGCATCACGCTGAACGGCGCGGCCTCGATAGGGCGCGAACGGGATCGCGGGAGCATCGAGGTCGGCAAGGCCGGTGACCTCATCGTGATGGAGAGCCGCTCGTGGCTCTACCCGATCTACCATATGGCCCACAATCATGTCCGGCGGATGTTCATCGGCGGACGACCGTTCGAACCGGCGAAGATGCTCGCCGAGGAGGAGGCATGAGACCGTTCTCCGTCGCGCTGGCGGCCATCACCGTATTGACGGTCATCGTCGCCTGTTCGGGGAAGTCGGACCGACCGACCGAGAGCCGCTGGCGCTTCACCGACACGGTCGAGTACCGACCGGACATCAACGAGGGCAAACTCTTCGTGTCGCTCGACGAGACCGAAAAACTCCTCTTCGCCCCGCTCTCCTTTTTCGAACAGCATCCTTCCGTGATCGGCTTCTCGCAGGAGATATCGTTCCTCACCGAAAGCAAGGCCGGCAACGAAACGCGGCGACTCGATCTTTCCGACAAGGTGCTCTACACCCGCGACGCGGCGAACGACTTTCATCTTTCCTACGCCAACAACCACAGCGAGGGCTGGGACCTCGTGTGGAAAGAGGGTTTTCTCTACAAGAAACTGCTGGGCGGCGACTATGTGCGGACCTACAGCGCCGGCGAACACACCTTCCTCAAGGAGACCCTTTTCCGCATGATACCCGACCTCTATGAGATGCTTCGCGAACGGGCCGAGATCGCATCGACCACCGAGAAAGGATCGTTACGCCATCTCACCATCCGGTTCGTCGACCGCAAGATGTCGCGCGAACCGCTGCCTCCTCGACGCTACCTCCAGAATTCCTTCGGCGCCGAGGAGATGAACAACGACCGTATCAAAACGATGCTCGCGGGCAAGGACCTGACCGGCGTGTCCGGCACACTCGACATCGAGGTGGACCGCGACCGCGTGATACGGCGCATGGTCATCGATCTCGCCTTCACGCTCTCCGGGGAACAGGTCGCCTTCACCGTCCGCGGTGAACGGACGGTGACCGACAAGGCGCTTCTGGAGGTGACGGTGCCTCCCTTCTCCCCCGAATATCACCGGCGTTCTTTCGAGGCAGGCAAGAACATCATGGAGGATCCCGGGCATGCCGGAGACCGAACTGCTCCCTAAACTGCGCGCCATCATCACGGCGCTCGACGAGAAAAAGGCGGTGAACACCGCGGTGTTCTCCATCGAGGCATCATCGGGCTACACCGACTACATGATCGTGGTCACCGGCACCTCGACCCAACACAACCGGACGCTCGCCGACCACACCCTGCGCGTGCTCAAAGAAGCCGGGTTCTCGGGCGCCAGTTCGGAGGGCGAACAGCATGCCCGCTGGATACTGGTGGACGCCGGGAGCGTGATCGTACACATCATGCTCGACGAACTGCGCGACTACTACGACCTCGAATCGCTCTGGCCCAAGGCGCCGCGCGTCGACATCAGCGCGATGATCCGGCAGGCATGAGCGCCCTGACCATCCTTGCGATAGGCAAACTCAAGAAAAGCGGCGGCTTCGCCGACATGGATCGTTTCTACCGCGATCGCATCGAACCGTTCGCGAAACTCGACATCATCGAACTGAAGGAGAGCGCGAGCATCGCCGATGATACGGCCCAACTCCTCCGGCGCATCCCCGCCGGGGCTTATGTCGTCGCGCTACGCGAAGAGGGTAAACGGCTTGACAGCAAAGCCTTCGCCGCGCTACTCGGCCAACAACGCGACGCGGGACGGAGCATCGCCTTCGTCGTCGGCGGCGCCTACGGGTTCGGGAATGTCGGCGAATCGATAGCCCTTTCCCTCGCCCCGTGGACGCTCAACCATATGCTGGCGCGCATCGTCCTGCTCGAACAGATATACCGCGGATACTCCATCCTATCGGGAGGCAAATACCACCATGGGTGACCTCGTCTTCCTGAAGGAACACCCCAAACCGGCGATAGAGGCCAAAGGGCTCACCCTCTCCTACCGGCGGCTCCTCAGCGAGACCGAACGCTACGCCGCGATCATGGCGGTCGCGCCGGGCGACCGGGTCGCCATCTATGCCGAGAACTCCGCCCAGTGGGCCTGCGCCCTGTACAGCGCGTGGCGCATCGGCGCGGTGCCGGTGCCGATAGACGCGCTGTCGGTCGCCGACGAGGTGGCCTACATCCTTTCCGACTGCCGACCGACGGTCCTGTTCTGTTCGCATAAGACCGCCGCCCGGGCCGCCGAGGCGGTCGCGCTGTCGGGGCATGCCCTCAAGATCCTCGATCTCGACGACCTCGGCCTCACCGAACGCGAGTCGCGTGAACCGGCGCCCTTCCCGGCGACCGACCCCGAGGCGCTCGCCCTCATCCTCTACACCTCCGGCACCACCGGCAGTCCCAAGGGGGTGATGCTCACCTTCGGGAACCTGCTCGCCAATGTCCGCGCCGTTTCGGTCGATGCGCCCTATTACACCGCCGACGAACGGGTGCTGGTGCTCCTGCCGCTCCACCACATATTCCCGATCATGGGGACGCTGGTCGCACCGCTGTATGTCGGGGCGGCGCTCGTCTACTGCCCGTCGCTCGCGCCGACCGATATCATGGACACCCTATCGGTCGGACGCATCACCATCATACTCGGCGTGCCCCGTTTCTATGCGATGATACTCAAAGGGATACAGGACCGGCTCCGCGCCTCGACGCCGGTATGGTTGCTCTATAAACTCTGCCGCGCGCTGAACTGGCGGCCGCTCTCCCAACGCGTCTTCAAAAAGGTACAGGAGCGGTTCGGCGGCACGGTCAGGCACCTCATATCGGGCGGCGCGGCGCTCGGCCGCGAAACGGCGCGCGACCTCACGGCGCTCGGCTTCGATGTCTGCGAAGGCTACGGCATGACCGAGACGGCCCCCATCATCACCTTCCCGCGGCTCTGGGAGGCGCGCATCGGCGCGGCGGGCCAACCGCTGTTCCCCGACAGCGTGCGCATCGAGGATGGCGAGGTGCTGGTGCGCGGCCCCCATGTCATGCGCGGCTACTGGGGTCGTCCCGAGGAGACCGCCGCGATCATCCGCGACGGCTGGCTCCACACCGGCGACGCGGGGTATCTGGACCGCGACGGGTATCTTTTCATCACCGGCCGCGTCAAGGAGATCATCGTCCTTTCCAACGGCAAGAATGTGAACCCCGAGGAGGTGGAGGAGAAACTGCGCCGCGATTTCCCGGCGGTGGCCGAAGCGGGCGTCTACCTGAAGGAGGGCGCGCTCGCCGCCATCATCCTCCCCGATCCGGCGAAGGTACCACCCGCCGCGAAACGCGACCTGCGCGAATATTTCCGGTACGAGGTCATACAGCGTTACAACGAGAAGGCGACCCCCTATAAACGCCTGCTCCATTTCGCCCTTTCGAGCGATCCGCTGCCGCGCACCCGGCTGGGCAAACTGCGCCGGTTCCAACTGCCGGAACTCGGGGCCGAGGCGCGCCGCCCGCGCGGCAAGGTTGACGAACCCGATACGCCGGAATATCAGGCGATAAAGCGATTCATCATCGACGAGGCGGGCAAAGAACCGTATCCCGACGACCATATCGAGATAGACCTCGGGCTCGACTCGCTCTCGCGGCTCAAACTGCAGGAATTCATCCGCGCTTCGTGCGGCGTCGCGCTCCCCGACGGCGAACTGTCGGTGACGGTGCGGACGCTCGCCGAAAAGGTGGCGGCGGGACGCGGGACGGTGACCGATCAGGCGGTGGGCTGGAAGGAACTGCTGATGCGCGATCTTTCGATAGATCTGCCGCGCAGCGCGTGGTTCCATACCCTGCTGAAGAATATGTTCCGCCTGTGGCTACGCACCTATTTCCGCTTCCGCGTCGAAGGGCGCGAGAATCTTCCCGATCCGCCCTTCATCCTCGCGGCGAACCACCAGTCGTTCATCGACGGGCTGTTCGTCATCACGCCGCTTGCGAACACTCTGCTGCGCCAGACCTTCTTCTTCGCGAAGGGGAAGCACTTCAAGGCGTGGTGGCGGCGCTATCTGGCGCGGCGCGACAACATCATCATCATGGAGGATGGTAGCGATCTGCGCGATTCGCTGGCGCGGATGGCGGCGGTGCTCAAGAAGAAAAGATCGATCATCATCTTCCCCGAAGGGACGCGGACCCGCGACGGAAATCTCGGTAACTTCAGGGAAACATTCGCGATACTCGCAAGCGAACTCAAGGTCCCGGTGGTGCCGGTGGCGATCCGCGGCGCTTTTGAGGCATTCCCGCGCGGCACCATCATTCCGCGTCCCTGCCGCCGCATTTCGGTGAAATATCTGCCGCCGGTGAGCCCCGACGGCCGTTCCTACACCGACCTTGCCGCCGCCGTTCGCACGGCGATAGCCGCCGAACTCGGCGAGACCGCGTCCGAACGGACCTGAAAAGGGGCATCGGATCGCTTGACAACCTGCCAGAAAGACGGTAAAGTTCCTTCATGATCGAGAAAACGGTCCATAAACACAAACTCGGCGCGGTCGATGAGCAGAAGGCCGATCTGCTTTACTGGCTTGCCAAGACACCCGAGGAGCGGGTGGCCGCCGTCGATCTTCTGAGGGCACAGTATGCCGACACCTCAAAAGGAATTCAAAGAACTGTTCGCATCGTTAAACGCGCGGGGCGTTGATTACCTCGTCGTCGGGGCCTATGCGATGGCCTTTCACGGCGTACCGCGCTTTACCGGCGATGTCGATGTGCTTGTCCGGCCGACGAAGGAGAACGCGAAGCGGCTTCTTGCGGCGCTCGATGATTTCGGTTTCAGTTCGCTCGGCCTGAAAGCGGCTGACTTCTGCGAACCAGATCAGGTGGTGCAACTCGGCGTTGCGCCGCTTCGGGTGGACATTCTCACTTCCATCACCGGCGTTTCGTGGGAGGAGGCCGACCGTAACAAGAGCAAGACGACCTATGGCGGCGTACCGGTCCCCTTCATCGGGATCAATGAGATCATCGCGAATAAGCGTGCCGTCGGCCGCACCAAAGACCTCGCCGATATCGAACTGCTCGAATCGACCGTTAAAAAGAAATCCAAAAAACGATAGCCATTGCCACCGAACTCGGCAAGACGACGACCGGTAAAAGAATTCTCGTCCACTATCTTTTTGTACTTCCGGGAACCGAGTTATTCTTCAAGATCTACAATATAAAATTCCTTTGAGAAAACCGGCAACCCCTCGACCTTTTTTGAGGTGTTCTCCAGCAACACGGCCCCCCGATTGAGCTCGATCTTCGCCTTGTCGTTCCTCATCAAGCCGAAATGCGCCTTGACGATGAGGAATATCTCCTGCCCTTCACTGTAGTGTAATTTATTCGCCAAGCCCTCGCTTTCGAAGGTGACATCGAACTCGTCGTCGAACTCTTCGATCTTTTCAATGGGTACCCGCTCCTCCTCGATCATGGGGTCGAGAATGCCGTCGCCCCCCAGATCGAGGTAGATCGATACCGACCGTATCCCACTACCGAAGGTGACATAGTCGTCGGAGGGGATGCCGATCCTGATGCGGCGGATACGGTTGGCGGCATCGAGCGCCTTGGTACGCAGTTGCAGGACGGGAATATCCTTATTCACCTCCGTGGCAACGGGACTTTCCGGCGGCACGGGATCATTGTCTCCCCGGGTAACGATGAAATAATTCTCGGTCGGTTCCACGAGAAAGTCGGCGAAGTTGATCGCCGTCCCGTCCGGTTTGGCCGCGCCGGCATCTGAAAAGGAGAACGAATCCTCGCTTTCGATAATAAATCTGAACGAAGCGCCGCCCGGCACCCTGTCGACCGCGAAATCGACATCGGCGCGGATGACGAAATAATGTTCCTCGCTACCGGCAAAGGATGACTTCTGCGGGTCAAGTATCAGAAAAACGCCGGTAGCGTCGGCGACCTCTTTGTAGGCGATCACCGGCTCGTCGGTGTCGACCGCGCCGTTCCTGTTCTTGTCGTACACGATCTCGATATTCTTCAGAACGATATTGAGATCGTCCCGCTGTATTTTCAACTGCAGGGAAACGAAGTAAAAGAAGTCGTTTTTCGCGCAGTTTTCCGCCACGAAATTGAACTGACCGACGACCCGCCCCTTCGTTCCTTTCGGGATGATGATCGTACTCCCCATGCTGTCAGGCGAGTTGATCCCTTTTTCGTAGGAAACCGTTGCATCGACACATGCCGCCCCACTGCCGTACTCATCCGGTGACGGAACAACATCTTCGTCGCGGGAGGGATCGCCCCCGGAAGATCGCCCGTCACATCCGGAGTAAAACATCGCGAACAATCCCAGCATCATGGTCATAAAAAGACGAATGGACATAGGCTCTTCCCCTAAGAAGTACCGCCGCTATTCTAAACCCCTAGTGAAATAAATGCAATAGCACCCTCCGGAAGATTTTCCCCAATGATTCCGTTCCGGCCCCTTTACTTGCCCGGCGCGTTCTATACAATGGCCCCCGTCCGACAACCGACCGGGGAGTCCCATGCCTTTTGTCCATCTCCATGTGCATACCGTCTATAGTTTCCTCGACGGCCTCACGAGACCTTCCGCGCTCATGAAAGAGGCGGCGCGCCTCGGCATGCCCGCCATCGCCATCACCGACCACGGCAACATGCACGGCGTGATAGACTTCTATCTCTCGGCGTTCCGCGAGGTCGAGGACCCGGCGACCAAGAAAAAGAAGAAGGAGCGCTTCATACGCCCCCTCATCGGCATGGAGGCCTACATCGCCGGCGGCTCGCGCAAGGAACGGGTCTCCCAGCAGGACGCGTTCCACATGGTCCTGCTCGCCCGCGACCGCGAGGGATACCGCAACCTCATGTACCTCTCGTCGCAATCGTACCTCGACGGGTTCTACTACAAACCGCGCATAGACCGCGAACTGCTGAAAGAGCACGCCGGCGGGCTCATCGCCACATCGGCCTGTCTCGCCGGAGAGATACCGCGAGCGCTCAAGGACGGCAACAAGAAACGGGCGCTTCAGATAGCGGCCGAATACCGTGAACTGTTCGGCGCCGACAACTTCTTCCTCGAACTGCAGGTGAACGGCATCAAGGAGCAGGACGAGGTCAACCCGCTCATCATGGATATCGGCCGGGAACTCGACATACCCTTCGTCGCGACCAACGATGTGCACTATCTCCGCCCGGAACACGCCGAGGCGCAGGATATCCTGTTCTGCATCAACGAAAAGAAGAAGGTCGAGGACACCGACCGGATGCACCACGAATCGCGCGAGTTCTACCTGAAGAGCGAGGAGGAGATGCGGCGGCTGTTCGCCCCGCTCTGCGCCGAGGCGATCGACAACACCGGCTTTGTCGCCGGGCGTTGCCAACTGGAACTGGAACTCAACAAGAGTTATCTCCCCCACTACGACACCGGCGGCGTCCCGCTGACCGATTACCTGCTGGACGGTGCGCGGCGCGGGCTCGACCGGCATATCGCCGAGGGACGCATCCCGTCAGCGAAACGGGAACGGTACGAGGAACGGCTCGCCCACGAGAGCGGCATCATATCGGCCAAGGGCTATCAGGGCTACTTCCTCATCGTCGCCGACTTCATCCGCTGGGCGAAGGAGAACGGGGTCCCAGTCGGGCCGGGGCGCGGGTCGGGGGCCGGATCGCTCATCGCCTACTGCCTCGGCATCACCGAGATAGACCCGTTGCGCTACGGGCTCTTCTTCGAGCGGTTCCTCAACCCGGAACGCCCCTCGATGCCCGACTTCGATGTCGATTTCTGCCAGCAGAAGCGGGAACGGGTCATCGAATATGTCACGCAGAAGTACGGCGCCGAGAATGTCGCGCAGATAGCGACCTTCAGCAAGATGAAGGCGAAGGCGGCCATCCGCGATGTCGCGCGCGTCCTTGCCATCGACCTGCCGACCGCCGACCGGCTCGCCAAGATGGTGCCCGACAATCTCGACATACTCCTGCGCCCCCAGTTCTATCACGACCCCCAGCAGGGCAAGAACAACCGCGCGCTATTCGATGACCTCCGCTCGCGACACCCCATCCCCGACGATATCGCCGGCGACGCGGACCGGCTGAAAGAGTCGCTGGCCCGTCTCAAGGCGACCGGCCCCGACCAGCAGGCGGTCAAGACGCTCCTCGATGACATCGCCTCCTACGAAAAGGAGCGTGCCGTCATCGCCGCGAACGACACCTACCGCCGCATCATAGAGGTCGCCGACCAGATCGAGGGGCTGTTCCGCCAGACGGGCAAGCACGCCGGTGGCATCGTCATATCCGACAAGGCGATCTGGGAGTATTCCCCCATCTTCACCGACAAGGACGGCGCGCGGGTCACCCAGTACGACAAGGACATGGTCGAGAAGGCGGGGCTCGTTAAGTTCGACTTCCTCGGGCTCAAGACGCTCACGATGATACAGCACGCCACGGACCTCATCCGGCGCAAACAGCCGGGGTTCGACATCGCCCGCATCCCGCTCGACGACCCCGCGACCTACAAGACGCTCTGGACGAAGACCACCAAAGGGGTGTTCCAGATGGAATCGGTCGGGTTCGGCAAGATGATAAAGCAGATGCGCCCCGACCGCATCGAGGACCTCATCGCCGCCGTTGCGCTGTTCCGCCCCGGCCCGATGGCGATCATCCCCAACTATGTCCGCCGCAAGCACGGCCGCGAGGAGGTCGTGTACGACCACCCGCTCGTGGAGGAGATACTCAAGGAGACCTACGGGCTCATCGTCTACCAGGAACAGGTCATGCAGATATCGGTCGCGATGGCCGGGTTCTCGATGGGGCAGGCCGACACGCTCCGCAAGGCGATGGGCAAGAAGCAGGCCGACGCGATGAAAAAGGCCGAATTCGATTTCTTCGAGGGCTCGCGCAAGAAAGGCATCGACCTCGCCGTCGCCCGGGGGGTCTTCGACCTCATGAAGAAGTTCGCCGAGTACGGCTTCAACAAATCGCACGCCGCCGTCTACGCCTTCCTCGCCTACCGCACCGCGTACCTCAAGACCCACTTCCCGAGCGAGTTCTTCGCGGCGCTGATATCCTCCGAAGCGGGCAATTCCGCTAAGATATTCGAGTACATCGCCGACGCCCGCGCCATGGACATCGCCATCCTGCCGCCCGACATCAACCGGTCGGAACTCAGTTTCTCCATCGAGCAGGGGACTATCCGGTTCGGGCTCGGCGCCGTCAAGAATGTCGGTGAGGGGGCGGTCGAGGAGATACTGAAGGAGCGCGAGAAGAACGGCCCCTTCGCCTCGCTGTGCGACTTCACCGCGCGCATCAACCAGACCCGGGTCAACAGCCGCGCCATCGAGTTCCTCATCAAGGCGGGCGCCTTCGATCTCACCGGCGTGAAGCGCGGCGATCTGTTCTCCATACTCCCCTTCGCCCTCCGCGAGGGCGAAAAGCGCTATCAGGACAAGGTCTGCGGCCAGACCTCGCTCTTCTCGCTCATGTCGCCCGACACCGCCGGGGGGTCGGCGCCCGAAGGGAACGACGACGCGTCGCTGCTCCGGTCGGCCGACCGCGCGACCCCCGCGTGGGACATCTTCCACACCCTCGCGCTTGAACGGGAGGTGCTCGGCACCTATGTCTCTAACCATCCCGCCGCCTACTTCGCCCGCGAATCGCGCAATCTCGGGTTCGAGGATCTCGAGGAATACCTCTCGGCGATCGAGGAATCGGGCCGGGCGCCGCGCGAGAAGGTCTGGATACTGGGGACCGTGACCACCGAGATAAAACCGCAGAAAGGCCGCGACGGCGACTACTACCTGCGCGGCGTTATCGAGGGGGTCGGCGCCGCCGTCGAGTTCGTCATAAACAGGATACCCGACGCCTCGTCCCCGCTCGTCGACAAACTCAGGCACCCGCTCCCGCTCGCCTTCCGCATATCCCCGCGCATCGTCCGGAACATGGAGGAGGAACGGATCGACCGCATCGAGGCGGTCATAGAGGACATCGCCAAGGATGTGCTCACCGTGACCGAATACCTGACGACGGGATCGGAAGGCCGCGTCCGCGCCGTGCTGGAGGCGCCGCGCGAGGTCATCGACGCCTCGCTCGATCTCATCAAACGGCTCCGCGAGCGGAGCGCCGTCGAGGAATCGGAGATGCCGCTCGCGGTGAAGATACTGTTCCCCGAGATCAAGTGGGCCGCCTATCTGGAGGGGATGGTATGGCTTTCGGAGGACCGCGTCCGGATGCTCAAGGACCGCTTCGGCCCCGACCGGTTCTATTTCCTCCGCCGACAGGCGCCGGGGCAGTGACCGCAGGGTTCAGTCGGCGTCCCCTTTCTTCCTGCCGATCTCGCCGTTGAGCGCCCGGATGAATTCCATTGAGAGCAACAAGAGCAGAATGCTGTAATAGACCCACAGTATCGCGGCGGCGAACCAGGTCGCCGAGCCGTACACGATGCTGTAGGAGGAGAGTTTCGTGATGTACACATTGAAAAGGTATTTCGCACCGTTCCAAAGCCCCGAGAACAGGAGCGCGCCGCCGATGACGGCCACGAAGTGTATCCGGGCCGCCATCGTGAAGGCGTAAATGAGGATGCTGAAGAACAGCAGGATGAAGAGGGTGATGAGCGGGATGCTCCACAAAAGACCGTTGCCGGTCAGGAAATCGATGACCGGCTGGACCGCCGGGAACTGGTCGCGCAGGAGCGTGACCACCGACAGCACCATCGCCGAGAAATAGTGAAGGAAGAACAGGAGCAGGGTAAGGGCCACAATGATGAGGAACCCCACGAGCCGCGTGAAGACGAAATGGATCGGCTTGGTGCCGAATATCCGGTTGAGCGTGTCGGAAAGTGTCGAGAACAGGAGCGACGCCGAGACGGCGAGCGACAGGAAGCCGATGGTCGAGAGCGACGCGGTATGACGCGACAGCGACAGGAACCCGGTCACCTGCTCGTCCTGAAGGTAGGGTATGATGATCTTGAGATAGCCCCGTACCGTCGCGATGAGTTGTTGCGGGGTCGTGTCGGGCGTTGAAAGGTGGTCGATGAAAAGCCCCAGCATCGCGCCGACGATGATGAGGAACGGGATGAACGAGAGAAGCGCATAGAACGACACGGCGGCGGCGCGGTCGAGGCACTCATCGTCCACGAAGCCCTTGAGGGTGTTCCAGATGACCCGGAGCGGGCGACGCGCATCGACATACGAAAGAAATCTGCCCGCGAGGGAAACGAGGCGCTCGACGATCTTTCTTATGCTCATCTCGACGACCGCCGGAACAGGAATCTCACCGCGACGCCCGTGTAATCGAACGATGCGTAAAAACGGTTGGTCAGGTAGCGTTCGTAGGAAAAATGGACGCTGTCCGGCTTATTGACCGATATCGTGACGGTCGGCGGGCGCACCGACGACATCTCGGCCTTGCGGAAGACGATCGGCTTATGGAATTTCGCGAGCGGCGGCGGGGTGTGCTGGACCGTCCGCATGAGCCAGTCGGTGAGCGTCGCCGTATCGATGGAACGGGTATATCGCCCGTACACTTCGTTCACCAGATCGAGCACCTTCCCGACCCGTTGGCGTTCGAGCGCCGACAGCGAGAGTATCGGGGCGTACGGGGCGAACTTTATCCGTTCGCGCAGGTCCTTCACGAGTTTGTCGTAGGTCTTCTCGTCCTTCACGACGAGATCCCACTTATTCAGGGCGAGGATGATGCCGCGGTTCTTTTCATGGGCAAGCCCGATGACGCGGAGGTCCTGATCGGTCGCCGGCTCGGTCGCATCCATCAGGAACAGCGCGATGTCGGCGCGGTCTATCGACTTGAAGGCGCGGACGACCGCCGCGCTCTCCATTTTCAGCGAGATGTTCTTCTTGCGCCGAATGCCGGCGGTGTCGATGATGCGGTAGGTGCGACCGTCACGGGTGAACACCGAATCTATCGGATCCATCGTGGTGCCCGGTATGGGCGAGACAAGCATCCGTTCCTCGCCCAGAAGCGCGTTCACCAGCGTCGATTTCCCCACATTGGGCCGCCCGATGACCGCGATGCGCACCTCATCGGCCGGCGGCGGCAGTTTCTCCGCGATCTCCCGCGCGGTCCAGAACTCTTTCGTCATCTCGTCGAGCAGATCGCGTACGCCGTAGCCGGTGGTGCCGGAGACCGGGAACACCTGATCGGTCCCCGTCTCGTAGAACTCGGCGGCGTGCGGCTCGCGGTGTTCGTCGTCCACCTTGGAGACGACGAGCCAGTGGCGGATGCCGGTCCGGCGGACGATGTCGAGTATATCGCGGTCGGCCGGGTGAAGCCCCGCCAGTCCGTCCCCCACGACGAGCACGCCATCGACCGACGCGAACACCTCCTCGATCTGGCGGCGGATGCCCAGCGTTATGGCGTCCCCCGCCTCATCTATGTGAAAGCCCCCCGTGTCGATGACCGTGAACGGTTTGTCGTCGTACAGTATATCTTCATAGTGAAGGTCGCGCGTCACGCCCGGCAGGTCGTCCACGATGGCGGCGTTCTTGCCGAGTATCTGGTTGAACAGCGTCGATTTCCCGACATTGGGCCGCCCGACGATCGCGATGAGCGGCTTGATGTTGTTGACCGGGCGCGGTGTCATGGCCGTTCTTCCGTCAGCACGGGGTATTTCTTCTTTATCGCGTCGAGCCGCTTGCGCATCTCCGGCGCATCGCGCAGGGTCGCCGTCAGCAGTTCCTTGATGACGAGCGCCTGCGGCTTCTTCCCCGCCTCGCCGTTCATCGCCACCATGTTGCGATTCCACCAGCCGACCGCATCGTGCACCTCCATGAGCCCCAGTTTGAAAAGATTGATATGGAACGAACGGGTGTCGGTCGGCATCTTCTCCTTCTTGAAGCGCGGAAAGTCCTTTTTCGCTATGTCGGCCGCCCGGTCGTCGTCGAGTATCGCGAAGGCGTCGCAGACCCCCTTGGCGAGCGTAAAGGCCTCCATGACGAGTTCGCCGCCGGCCCGCGTGACGGCGCGGTCGTCGGGATGGGCGCTCTTTTTGTCGATGGATGCGTACAGTTCTATGTTCGCCTTAACGGTCTGCGCGAGCGTCCGGCAGACCGCGAGCCCCTCGTCGCGCGTGGCGATGATCGACTCGTAGAAGCGTATCTCCTCCTCGCTCGGCCTCTTCTGCTCCTGACCGAAGAGCGGCAGAACGGCGAGTATCAGAAGGAACAGCGCCGGGTTCTTCATCTCACTTCTCACGGCTCACTCCTCACTTTTCTCAAAACCCATCTTTTTGAGCGTCCGTTCGCTCGAGAACCAGTTCTCCTCGACCCGCACATGGAGGAGGAGATGTATCTTTCTGCCGAACAGCGTCTCGAGTTCCGCCCTCGCCTGCGTCCCGATCTGTTTGAGCATACGCCCCTTCTCGCCGATGACGATCGCCTTCTGGCTCTTGCGCGCCACATTGATGGTGGCGTTGATGACGAGCATGCCGGCGATGGTCTCGTGGTCGTATATCCGCTCCACTATGACGGCGGAATGGTAGGGCAGTTCCCGTTGCAGGAGGTGGAACATCTTCTCTCGTACGATCTCGGCGATAAGGAACTCGTCCGTCTGGTCGGACGGCTCTTCCGCCTCGAAATACTGGGGCCCGGCGGGCAGTATCGCGGTGACCGCCGCGAGCAGTTCGGGGACCCCGGCGCCCGAAAGAGCGCTTATGCGGTGGGCTCCGGCGAAGGGATACTGTTTCCCAAGCACGGCGACGGTGTCGTCTACCCGCATCTTCTTGACCGCGTCCACTTTGTTGGCGACGAGCAGGACCGGACACTGCACCTTCAATTTGCAGAGGATGTCTATCTCCTCTTTTCCCGGTCCCTGTTCAGGGTGCTGGGTCGTCACATCGACGAACAGGAGCACCGCGTCGGCCTCGCGCGCCTTTGAGAAAGCGGTCCTGTTCATCCAGTCGTTGAGCATCTTTCCGAGGTCGTCAGGGGTGATGCCGGGGGTGTCCGTGAATATCACCTGCGCGTCGTCGGTCGTATAGATGCCGCGTATCGCGTTGCGGGTCGTCTGCACCTTGGGCGACACGATGCTGACCTTCTTGCCGATCACAGTGTTGATAAAGGTCGATTTGCCGGTGTTCGGCGCTCCGATGACGGCGACGAACCCGCTGTGGGCGAGTTGTTCCTTCAGCACGGCTCGGTCACCTTTTCGCCCGCGATGGAGCGCATCATGAACTTCTTTATCTTCTTGAGATCGCTCCCGAACCGGCCGAGCGCCACCATGAGTTTGACGAGCGTCGCCTCGCGGGTCATGTCGGCGGCCGATATGAGCCCGTAGAACTCCGCCTTGGTCGCCGCCTCGTACAGGTGCAAATTCACCTTGCCGGCGGGCGACTGACTGCACACGACGATGGGGAACGCGTTCGCCGAGGCCTCCTTGAATATCTCCTCAAGCCCCGGATTGTCGGAAGGTATGTTGCCCGAACCGTAGGCCTCGAGCACGATGCCCTTCACCTTTTCATCGCGGACGATGGGCAGGAGCATCGAGAAATCGAAGCCGGGAAAGAACGGCACGAGCATCACCCGCTCCTCGAGCGCGGTGTTGACCGAGAAGATACCGCTCGGCCGCGGGAGGAACAGCCGGTCGAGCCGTTCGAGCCCGATGCCGAGTTTTATCAGTTTCGGGTGGTTCGGGCTGTAGAACGCGTCGAAATCCCACGCGTCGCGCTTTTTGACGCGGTTGCCGCGGAAGGCGGCGGTATGGAAGACCACCACCACCTCGTTCAGGTTACCGCGCAGGGCCACCTCGATGGCGGCGACGAGATTCTGGAGCGCGTCTGAGCGTTTATCTTTGAGCGGTATCTGCGAGCCGGTCAGCACCACCGGCTTGTCGAGATTCTCGAAGAAGAACGACAGGGCGGCGGCGGCGTAGGCCATCGTGTCGGTGCCATGGACGATGACGAACCCGTCATAGTTCTCGTACATCGCGGCGATCTTCTCGGCGATGAGTTTCCAGTGGGCGGGGCGGAACTGCGACGAATCGATGTTGCAGAGTTGGAACTGCTCGATATGGTCCTCGAAGAGCGGATAGACCGACCGCTCGATGTAGTCGAAGGCGTAGGTGCCGGGGCGCAATTTCCCCTGCTCATTCGACTCCATGGCGAAGGTGCCGCCGGTGTGGAGTATCGCTATCTTGGCCATCGGACGCTCCGTAACGCTGTCGGTCGGGTCGTTTTCTAACCCTAACCTCTCGAAAAGGCAAGTTTATGCTCGCAGAGGCGGGGTGAAAAAAGTTGCGGCGGGGTTTCTTTTCGGATATACTCGACAACGTTAAGAGAACAACCGTTCGGGAGGCATCCCATGAAACGAAGTGCACTCTGCCTTTTTTGTCTGTGTCTTACCGGCCTGATCGCGGCCTGCGATTCTTCGACCGCCCACAAGGACGCCGACACCGTCGGCGCATCGGACACCGACACCGTCGCGACCGACGAACTCACCGGCGACACCACCATCACCGACGGGCCGGTAACGGACACTGATGCCCCCCTTCCCGACCTATCGACCGACGACGATACCCCGGCGACCGACGAACTCGTGACCGATACCGATGCCCCCGGGAGCGACGAACTGCTGACCGACACCGACGGGTATATCAACCCCGCCTGCTCTTCCGTCGGCGAGACCTGCGTCACCGGCATCGACTGCTGTTCCGGCGCCTGCGAGAAGAACCCGATCGGCGACTTCGTCTGCATCGATGCGGAACTTTGCGAGCCGGTGGGCGGCGACTGCACGGTGGCGGCCGACTGCTGTTCGCTCGGCTGCGACGGCACGACATGCATCGATTCTCTCTGCCTGGTCACCAACGACCCGTGCATCGACGACGCCGAATGCTGTTCCAACCGCTGTGAGGTCAATTTCTGCGCGAGCGGCGGCGCCTGCCTTCCCGTCGGCGAGGATTGTTCGACGGGCGGCTCGACAAGTTGCTGTTCGATGAACTGCGCCGAGGCATCGGACGGCAAGATGCGCTGTATGGGAATCGGGGTCTGCCGTTCCGAGGGCGAGGTCTGCAGCGAGGACAGCGACTGTTGCAATTACCAGTGCACCGCCGAAGGGTTCTGTCTGGTGCAGCAGGAATGCGATGTCGCCGGCGAGGCATGCAACGACCCGAAGGCCTGCTGCAGCGGCGTATGCGCCGATGACGGCAGCGGCTATAAATTCTGCCAGTCGCTCGGTGGGTGCAAGGTGTTCGGCGAATTGTGCCACACCGATGCCGAGTGCTGTAACAACCCGGCCAACGGCGGTCCCGGCGTCTGCGCCGAGGTCGCGGAAGGGATAGGCCGTTGCGAGAACCCGACCGGCTGCGCACCGGCGGGCGAACTGTGCGGCGAGGGCTACCACGACTGCTGTCCCTGCGCGACGCCACAGGATTCGCCGGGGTGCCCGAACGACAACGGCGACCTGTTCTGTCAGGAGACGATATTCGGCATATCGCGCTGTTTCTCGGCCAACTGCGTCATCGAGGGTGGTCCCTGCGATTCGAACGACGATTGCTGCGGCGGCAACTGCAACGAGGAGAACACCTGCGGCCCCGGGATCGAGTGCCTTCCCAACCTCTCCCCCTGCGCCATGCCCGACCAGTGCTGCTGCAACATCTGCGCGCCGGACGGGAACGGCGATCTGGTCTGCTGCCCCGGCGACATCGAATGCATCCCCGAGGGCGAACACTGCACGACCGACCTCGACTGCTGTTCGGGCAACTGCAGCGTCAACGGCATCTGCGGACCCGACATATCCGACTGCATCCCGGTCGGCGGCGAATGCGAGAAGGATGAGGATTGCTGTTCCGGCTCCTGCTATGAGGTGACCGGCACCTGCAATAGCCCGTTCTTCTTTTTCGTCTATTGACACGAGAACGAACTGATACCCGGGGTCTCACATGAAAAGGATCGTATTACTGTGGACAGGTGCCTGCCTGATGTTCCTTGTTGCGGCCTGCGACACGGAAAATGACGCTGCGGCCGACCATGAGGCGGCCGATGCCGACAGCGCCGTCACCGACGAACTGGTGACCGACGCCGACACCGTCTCCTCCCCTATCGTCGAGCAGACCTTCGGTGCTTTTGCGCCATGGTCCTCCCCCATCGAGGATTTTCGTTCGTTCGGTGTTGACAACATGATAGAGGGCTTCACGCAGGAGGTGACCGACCTCGCCGTTCTCGACGGCCGGCTCTGGTTCGGCTACGGCGACGCGAACCTCAATTTCGGCACGAAGATGATAAAGTACGCCGGCGGCGGCATCCAGTTCCGCTACTTCGACAGCCCCGACGACGCGCAGGCGAAGGGCGATCTCTGGAGCGGCGACGAGATGATCGAGCATTTCCGTGTCTTTGACGGCGACCTCTGGTATGCCGGGGTCGATTCGACCGATCAGGACGAACTCACCTCGCGGCCGCTCATCGGCGGCAACTTCTACCGCCACGATGACGACGGCTGGAAGAAGTTCCGCTCCGTCCCCGGCGGGGAGCATGTCCACGACGCCGCCTTCTTCGACGGCCGCATCTTCACCGTCGGTTCGGGGGCGACCGACCGCACCGAATGGGAGGCGGGCAACATCTTCCGCTATCTCTGGGAGTCGTCCGACCGCGGCGAGACCTTCACCGTGACCCACCGCATCGGCCATCCGACGCAGGGCGGCGCGGGCGATTCGCGCTTCGTCCATCTCCTGCCGGTGGGCGACACGATGTATGTCTTCGGCTACTGGAGCGACTTCGCGGCGAATCAGGCCTATGTCGCCAACGCTTATTACGACGGCGAGACGGTGACCGAATTTACCGCCGAGGATACGAGCATCATCAAGGGGATCTGGCCGACCGCGACCCTGCCGCTGCCCAACGACACGGGGCTGGTGTGGGGCGTCAATGTCGACACGGCGACGCTCAAGTATCAGATCTGGCAGGTGGCGGCCGACGGGACGGCCACGGCGCTCGACGCCTTCGCCGGGAAGCAGGTGTTCGATGTGGGCTACTATCCCGATACCGAAGAACTGCTTTACCTCGTCTACGACAGCGACGCCTACGCGGAACTCGTCGATCCGGTCGCGGTGACCGTCTATGCCGCGCCGCTCGCCGACCCGAACGATA
This sequence comes from bacterium, assembly GCA_022711315.1. Lineage (GTDB taxonomy): Bacteria > UBP6 > UBA1177 > UBA1177 > JAKLFG01 > JAKLFG01. Next base: position 40,462 of record JAKLFG010000003.1, read on the forward strand.
TCAAAGAGATAGCTACCTTCACCGACCCGACAGTGCACCTCGTCTCGCTCGCCTACTGGCAGGGATATCTCTTTGCCGGTACCAACGATTGCCGCATATTCCGGGCGAACGCCGAATAATCTTTTTAGTTCTTACCGAGTATAGATCGGTGTGATGTCGATGGGGATGTCCTTTAGTTTCTCGAGGGCGTCAAGGATATCTTTGCCGGGATGGGCCCACTTCTTGACGAACGCCGCCGCCTCATCGGGCGTCGCCGCCGCCTCGATGCGGCACAACTCCTCCAGCAGGTCGTCGGCCGCCTTCGCGAAGTTGGCGTCGTGCGTCTCGAACGAACCGTCGGGCTTCACCTCGATGACGCCGCGCTCCTTCATCCAGTTGTATTCGATGACATTCGCGCCGCCGTGCGCCTCGTGGACGCCGAACCGCATCGAGCGGAAAAGCCCCGCGAAGAACGAATCGAGCAGCGGCCTTTTGCCGAACGCCGGGACGCCGTACTTGCCGCCCATCTTGAGGAGGAGCACCAACCCGCCCGTGTCGGCCTTCGCCTCTTCGACGGTGGTATAGGCCGATCCGATCGCGGAGGCGACCTTCGTGCCGTCGGCGCGGTAGGCGGGGCCGAGTCCGTGGCTCACTTCGTGCATGAGGACGAAGAAGAAGTAGGGGTCGAAGTCGGCGGTGATGCGCCCCTCCGATATCCGTTTGGCGATGACCGAGGTGCAGGTCTTGAACTTCGCCTGCATGATGTTGTAGATCATCACCTGTTTCCAGCCGACATTCCCGCGCACCCACGGGTCGTTCGGCAGGTTGAAGGCGCTGGTCATGATGCCGTGGTAGGCCTCGCCCGACGCGTAGAGTTCGTGCGCCACCACCATCGGCGCCATCCCACCGACCGCCGGTTTCGCCCCGGCCGGCATCGGGAAGGCGGCGTTGAGTTTGTCGAGGTTATTCTCGATCTCTTTGAGCCGCGCCCCCTTTTCATGGTCGACCGCCAACAGGAAGCCTTCGTAGGTCGATTTGAGGCCGAGCACGCCGTCGGCGTAGACCTCGAAGGGGCCGAAGACCAGTTCCAGCGGCGCGTCGGTGAGTTTCACCCATTCGGCCTCGGTCTCGGGATACTTGCCGGTGAGAAGCCCCTCGGCGCGGTTGAGGATGTATTTCTTGAGCCCCGCGTGCTTGACCAGCGCCGCCGCCTTTTTGAGATGTCCGGCGAGCCGCTCGAGGTCGGCGCGGTGATATTCATGGTAAGGAATGGCGATGAGTTTGCCACCCTCTTTGCGAACGACGGTGTAGGTATCGCGCAGTTTCTCCTGCTCGGCGGCGGAGAGTTTCGCGAAGGCCGCTTCGAGCGCCGCGGCATCCATCCCGTCGGGGTAGAAGGCACAGCCCTTAGCGCGATCGGGGAGATCGTCGGGGTAGACGGTGGCGTAGTCGCTGAGTTGGTCCCACGGCCCTTTGAAGCGGTTGTAGAACCGTTTCTTCTCTTCGTCGGCCCCGGCCATGACCTTCTTCCAGAGGCCGGGGAGCCGTTCGTCCTGCTGGCGCAGGTAGATGTCGGTCACCACATCGAGCGCCGCGATGAGGTGCGGCAGGGCGTCGCGGATGTCGTCGGTGAGTTTGGTCAGGTCGTAGCCGACCTCGATGGTCTTGAACTTCGCAAGGGCCTCGGCGGCGCGGGTCATGGGAACCTCCCTGAAATGGTTTTCGGTCGGCGAAGGATAGCGCGCGGCGGCGGTGAAGTCAAAAGAAAAACAAACCGGAGCACCCCTTTACCCCCATTCTCCTTGCGTTTTTATACCGATATGATATCCTTCGCCGTCTGTTATCTTTAAAAGAGGGAGGGGTTCATGAAGATCGTTCGCCTGTTCATCGTTCCCGTTTTTATCGTTTCTCTTCTTTTTGCCTGTAGCGAGAAGAAAAGCGACACCTTCACGCCGAGAACGGCGAAAAAGACCGTCACGGCGGCCACGGGCGGCACCGTTTCGACGGCCGATGGCTCCGCATCGGTCGAGATACCGGCGGGCGCTCTTGCGCAGGACACCGAGATAACGATAACCGAGAAGAAGAAGGATGACTATCCCGAGGAGGAGAAACTGGCCAGTTCGGTCTGGCATTTCGGCCCCGACGGGCTGGTATTCGAAAAACCTATCACGATGAAGATCGATCTCGACCGCAACAAGGTGGAAGACGAGGTCGGCGTCATCGCGGTCCACCGCGAAGGGGCGTGGCATTCTAAAGGCTATTCGGGGGGCGAGTACGCGGCGGGCGACCCCATCATGGCCGGTGACCCCATCATGGCCGGCGACCCCATCATGGCCGGCGACCCCATCATGGCCGGCGACCCCATTATGTCGCAGGTGGGGCACTTCTCCGATTTCGCGATCTATGTGAGGGACAAGAACGATATCGGCCTGACCTGTGAGGAGATATACGATTGCGCAGTACCGTGCGGTAACGACTTCGAGTGCATGAATGCCTGCAAGGCAGAGGGAAGCGTCAACGCGCAACCATTGTTCCAGGCACTGGTCGATTGCTGGATGGAGAATTGCGACGCCGCCTGCGGCGACGGCGATCCGATCGCGTGCGACGCCTGCGCCTCCGAGAACTGCGCCTCTGAACTCGCCGCGTGCGGTGTCACACTCGGCGCCGACAGCGACACGACCGGTCGTGACGATATCGCGACCGACGATATCGCGACCGACGACATCCTGCCCGACGCCGATACGGTCAAGAACCCCGACGACCTGCTGGGCGAATGGGAGTTCACGACCGATAACGCCCATGTATCGGTTATGAAGGGCGAGACCGACGATTATATGCTCGACATCAGTTTCAACAGCACCGAGGAGTTCTACTACTCGCACGCCGGCACTTTCGACGGCTACACCTACACCGGCGATTATACCTACTGGGACGGCTCGACCGAGAAAACGGCGGCGATGACGGTCGTCTTCACCCTGACCGGACCCAACACCGTGAATGTCGAGATAACGGCCGAGGCGCCGATGGGTAACCGGACGCTCACCGGCGGGGTACGCGCGGTCTACGATGAGGACAGCATCCTGCCCGATAGCGATACGGTCGGCCCGGTCTGCGGCAACACGGTGGTGGAGAGCGGCGAGACCTGCGACAGCACCACGACCGCCTGCGCCGATTCGCTCTCGGGATCGACCGGCACCATCTACTGCTGCGCCGAGACCTGCAGTTGGAACATGGACCGCTGTGTGACCGACAGTGTTTGCTATGGCGGCTCCTTCTACCAGTATGTTTCGACCTTCGACCTGTGCGTCAGGATCGGCACCGGCGTACCGCCGACCGAACAGATGGGGTGCTACGATGCGACGGGACCCATCTCCTGTCCGTTGGCAGCCGAAGCCTTCGCGGGGCAGGATGCGCAGTATTTCGGCGGCAAGACCAAAATGCTCGCGTCCTATTCAGAATCGGTCTACGATCAGCAGACCGGTCTTTCGTGGCAGAGAACCTTCGCGAGCGACTACTCGCTGGACGGCTATTGCGCCTCCGTGGACGGCTGCACCTGGGCCGAGGCGCAGTCCTTCTGCGCAGCACAGAACTGGGAGGGAGTGAGCGACTGGCGTCTGCCGACCGACCGCGAGATCGACACCATACTGCACTTCGGCATGGAACCGATGTTCGATCCCGATTTTTTCCAGAACATCCCGGCGAACTACGGCCTCTGGACCACGATCGAGGTCCCCGATATGACCGGATACGCCTATCAGGTCTATACCCATTCGGGCGCTTTCGAACCCTATGACCAGACGGCGGTCGCCAAAGTGCTCTGCGTAAGCGGCACCTACTATCAGCCGCTGATGCAGGCGCTTTCCCTACTGCACGATAACGACCCGGTATGGTATGACGAGACGACCGGCCTGATGTGGGCTCCGGTGTCCAACACCATGGCGACATGGGAAAATGCGCTCGCCGAGTGCCTTATCTCGACCTATGCCGGCTACGACGACTGGCGTCTGCCAACCGCCAACGAACTGCGGACCATCTACGATCTGTCGGTGGGCGAATTCAGCGGGACCGAATTTCCCGGAGACTGGCAGGTGGAGCAGTGGACCTCCACGACCGCCGGGTATTCCCCCGAGGCGGCCTATGTAGTGAACGGGATGGTCGGTGCGCGCTATCCGATGTACAAACTAAATCCCGGCGGCGTCCGCTGCGTGCGGTAAGAGATAAAAGTCGTTGCTTTTTATCTCTTTCGCGTTACTATCCTTCGTTCCTTTTAGCGGAGTATGCCCATGAAGATGTCCCGTGGACGCCTCGCCTTCTTTTTATCCGGACTTTCTCTTTTTGCCTTTACCGCCTGTACGCCGCCCGAGGAAGAGACCTACTGCGAAACCTCGTATGATTGCCCCGACGGGTGGGAATGCGGCCCCGAGTATGTGTGTATCGAGCCCGGCACCGACAATAACACCGGAGGGAACGACAACGCACTTCCCGACACGATCGGACCAGACACCGCCGTGGAGGAAGACCTGCCGACCGATGACGGCGAGGCCCCGGTGACCGATACGGAAGAAGACACTTTTATCGACACGGATGAGCCGCTCATAGATGCGGATGAGCCGACGACCGGCGACATAGAACCTTCCGACACGAACGATATAACGCCCGATAGCGATAACAGCGTCAACGAATGCGATCAGAACAACGGAGGGTGCGCGCAGAATTGCGCCGACACCGCGGACGGGTATACCTGTTCGTGCGACGACGGCTATACACTGAACGCCGACAAGCATGCCTGCGACGACAACGACGAATGCACGGAGAACACCAATCCCTGCGACAACAATGGCGACACGCCGGCGACCTGCGCCAATACACCGGGCAGTTACACCTGCACCTGCACCGCGCTCCGGTTCGAGTTCACGAACGGATCCTGCTTCGACATCGACGAATGTACCGCCGGCACCGACAACTGCGCGGAGACGGGAAGTTCCTGCACCAACAGCGTCGGCCTCTTTTCCTGCGCCTGCGACGACTACTACGATGGCGACGGAACGACCTGCGCTCTCTGCGACACCGATGGCAAGTGCGGTGCGGATTGTCTCTCCTGCGAAGGGGCAACGCCTCACTGCAAGGACAACGGGAACGGCACGACCCAATGCGTCCAATGTACGGACAACGCCCACTGCAACACCGGCGCGGGAGAGGTCTGCAATGCTCAGAACATCTGCACCGCGTGCCCCCTACCGCTGACGATCGCCACCTGGGCCAGCGACGATGAGGGATGGACGAGGACCGGCAACTGGGTACGGGAAACAACGAGTGACGGGTGGATGCGTTACGACGATGACTCGCATAAGACCAACTACGATCACTCCCTCACCTATGCTACCGACATCAATATTGCGGGTTGCTCCGCCGCCACTTTGAGTTTCTCGATCACTTTCATGGATTATGTGTACACCACCGACGCCGACAAATCGGAGAAAATGTATGTGGAATGTTCGGGTGACGGGGGTGGCAGTTGGAACACCCTTGTCCCCACCCCCTATCCCGCCAATCAGTCTTCTTCTCGTTGTTCGAACTGCTATTGCGACGGAGACAGTTCGAGTTTCAGCGAAAAATCTTTCGGATGGACCGCGCAGAACATAACTCTTCCCGTCGCCTGCAAGACATCCGCCGTCCGTATCCGTTTCAGGGCAAAAGGCACCGACTCCTGGGCCATCAATTACTGGGGCATCGACACGGTGATATTGAACTAACGATACGGGGAGTCGGTATCATGTCATATCGTTTTTTCGTGAGACTTTTTTTCTTGTCGCTTATTTTTCTCCTGACCGTTTCCTGTTCATCAAAAAGCGGGCCGGTCAGTTGCGTCACCTCGTTCGATTGTCCCGGCGATCAGGTCTGTGGTGAAGAGGGCTGGTGCGTTGATCCCTCCGAGACAGATACCGACACGGTCGACCGTGACACGATCGATCACGACCTGGTCGATACCCCCGTGACCGATACCGACGCCCCTGACGGCGACCATACCGATCAAGTAGGCGATACCGACCAGGCCGACCCCCTCTCCACCGACGAGGACACCATCCTCCCCGACGAAGACACATCGGAACCCGATGATGACGCTCTCCTCATCGATGATGACCTCCTCCCCTCCCCCTGCGGCAACGGCCTGCCCGACGAAGGCGAGGAATGCGATGACGGGAACAAGAATAATGAGGACAACTGCCGGAATGACTGCTCCTACAATGTCTGCGGTGACGGCACCCCTCTGAAGACGGACGGAGCGACGCTCCTGCTCCCGCTCAACGAAGGAAGCGGTACAACGGTCACCGACCTTTCGGGTAAGGGCAACCACGGAACGATCAACGGAGCGGCGTGGGGCGAGGGCCGCTTCGGCACCGGCCTTGGTTTTGCCGGTATCAATTCAGTATTCGTGCCCGAAGCGCTCTCGCTGAAATTGGGTACCGCCATGACCGTCTCGGCGTGGGTGAAGATCGCGACGATGCCCGCCAACTATGTCGCCATCATCCAGAAGGACGGTGATTCGTTGCGTAATTACGGCCTTTTCATCACCGGGTCCGATCAACCCGCTTCACAGGGGACGGTCCTCTTCTCCCTGACCAGCGGCACGCCCGGCGACTGGCGAAGCGCCGTTTCGGCGACCAGCATCGTCGACGGTGCTTGGCATCATGTCATGGGGACCTACGACGGCCAGCATATGCGGATATATATCGATGGTTTCGAACAGGGGGCCGTCGCTGTGGATGTCGTTCCCGCCGATACCGACGGCGGGGTCTTCATAGGGAACGGTGTGAACGGCGCCATTGACGATATCAGGGTCTATGACCGAGTACTCGACACCGTCGAAATGGCTGAGATGTCGAACAAACGCATACACATACATCTTGACGAATTATCGGGCGCCGCGGTACTCGACAGTTCAGGCAACGGGCTTGACGGCACCATCATGGGAGTCGATCGCGTCGCGGGAAGGTACCGCAACGGACTCTCCTTCAACGGGGTATCGGGGCAAATGACGGTCCCCCACAGCGATCTCCTGAGCATCGGCGCATCGATGACGCTCTCGCTCTGGGTAAGGACCGCCGTCATCCCGACGAAATGGGTGCGCATCCTCGGCAAGAGCGACTCCTCCTGCGCCAACCGCAACTACGGCATCTGGATAGAACCGAGTACCGGCAACATCCTTTTCCAGATCGAAGCGACGAACTGGCTCCACCTCCTTTCCGACATCGCGGTGACCGACGAGGGGTGGCATCAGGTCGTCGCGACCTATGACGGCATCGCCGCCCGGATATTCATCGATGGCCAACTACACGCCGAACAGGCCTATGCCGAAGCGCCGATCCTGTCTGCCGGACCGTTGACCATCGGCGGCGGTTGCGGCGAACCACCCATGAACGGCGGTATCGACGAAGTGCGCATCTATAATCGGGCGCTCTCGATCGATGAGATAGCGGTGCTCCCGCTCTACACGACGCAACTCTGCGACGACGAAAACACCGTCGACGGCGACGGGTGCTCGGCGACCTGCTCACCCGAACCGCTCTGACAAATACCTCCACAGAGCGCTTGCTTTTTGCCCCCCGGTACTCTAAAATGCTCCCTGTTGGTGATTTACTTTCTCTGGAAGAGGACGATTCATGAGAATACTTTTTTACCTCGTTTTCTCTATTTCACTATCGATCATTCTTCCCCTTGCCTGCGCCACGCCCGAGGATGACCCCTACTACTGCGAGACGACGCTCGACTGCGCCGACGGCTGGGAATGCATCGATCATTCCTGCGTCATTTCGGTCAACACGGACGATACCGACGGCGGAACGGACGACAAAACACTCCCGGAAGTTGAGACACCGCTCCCCGACGCCGATCTTTCCCCGGTCGAAGACGATGCTATTACTGACGGTCTGACGCCGGACGATGCGGTCGACGAGAACACGGTCGACGAAATCGATGTTGACGAAGACGCGATCCCCGTCGATGAGAACACCGATGATGAGACGGCTGACCTCACCGATACCACAGACGGTGCGTTCGACCTCGACACGACCGACGATGCCGTGACCGACGAGGCGGTCGATATCGACACGGTCGATGAAGCGATCGATATCGACACCGTTGACGAACAGCCCGACGAGGATGCCACGGTCACCTGCGAGAGCGTGACGATGGGTTTTGACGGCACCTGGACCGACCCGCGAGGCAACAATTGGACGCTGAATTGCACAGGCACCGGCTGCATCAACTGGATATATTCCCACGCCATTTACGACAACCGCGCCGCGCACGAGCCACCGACCAACGCCGAGACGAGCACCGCCTATCTGGTCAGCCCGGAATATCACCGGAAAAACGGTTGTCCCCTCACGGTCACCTACGACTACCGGTTCCAAGAGAACTCGACGACCGCCGATTCCCTGAAACTGGAGGTCTGTCAGGGCTCCTGTTCCTCATGGACGACCGTGAAGACCTGGAACTCCTTCACCTCATCTATCTACGGTGAATCGACCGACCTTTCGGCTCAGGTCACCCCCGGATCGACCTTCAAGGTCCGCTGGGCGCACTACTCGCCGAAGGTGACGACGCACTACACGGCCTGGGTCGATAATTTCAAGATAGACGGCATCTAAGAGATAAGCGCCGCGACCTTCTCCAGCCCCTTCGCATCATCGGCATCGAACGAATTCAACTCATCAGAATCGACATCGAGCACCGCCCAGATGCGACCGGCACGGTCGCGCAGCGGCACGACCACCTCCGACCGGGAGCGGCCGTCACAGGCGATGTGACCGGGGAATTTCTCGACATCGGGGACAAGCACCGTTTCGCCACGGTCGACGGCGGCCCAGCAGACGCCGGTATGTTTTTTGAGCACCTGACAGGCAAGCGCCCCCTGATAGGGCCCGACAGTCAGTTCACCGTCAACGAGCCGGTAGAAACCGACCCAGAAGAAATACTTGAACTTCCCTTTGAGTAGTGCGGAAGCCGTCGCCATCCGTGCTACCGGGTCGGGCGTCTTGAGATAGAGTTCTTCGAGTTGGGCCACGATGCGATCGTACTTCGCGGTCTTGTTCTCGCGGGTCATGGTGCGCTCCCTTGTCGTCGATGAACAAGGAACTATAAATACATCGGGAGAAGTTGTCGAGTTTTGCGGGTAAAAAGACTCGGTTACTTCTTCAGTTTCCAGTCGAGTGCGCCGACGGGGCATTCCTCGATGCATTTGCCGCAGTCGCGACAGAGTTGCGACGGGAGCGGCTGGGAGAACGCCGTGTCGACATGGGTGCCGAAACCGCGGAACTTGAAGCCGAGGATGTTCTGGTTGACCACCTCGTTGCAGACCTTGACGCAGACGCCGCATTTGATGCACTTGCCGCGGTCGAGGATGATCTCGGGGTGCCGCACATCATAGCCGAAGTTCGGCTTCTCGCCGACCATCGCGTCGGGCTTGGCGGTGTAGGTCTCGCTGTGCTTCTTGAGCGAGCAGTCGCCCTTGGCGGTGCAGGAACATTCGATGCACCGTTCGCCTTCCTTGGTGATCTCGGCCTGCGTGTAGGTGAGCGACACCTCTTTGAAGGTCGCGGTCCGGTCGTGTTCCGGGATGAGCCGCTGCGGGGTCCGTTTGCGTTCGATCGGCTCCTTGAGATAGACCAGATCGGCCGGTTTCAGGCTCTGCCACTTGCCGCGCGAGACATTGAGCAGATAGGGCTCCTTGAATTCCTTGCTCTCTATCTGCGCGAGGATGGCCAGCGCCGTCCGGCGCGCCCCGGCGACCGCCTCGACGACGGTGGCGGGACCGCTGACGCAGTCGCCCGCCGCGTAGATACTGCCTTCCATGCGGCAGTTCTCTTTGCTCACCTCGACATCGCCCCACTTGGTGGCCTTGACACCCTTCGGCGCTATCGTTTTCTGGCCGATGGCACCGATGACGGTGTCGGCGACGGTGTCGAAGTCGCTGTTGGGTACCGGGACCGGCTTGCGACGGCCCGATGCGTCAGGTTCACCGAGCGTCATCCGCTGGCTGGTGAGGACGAGCCGCCCGTTCTCCTTGCGCAGTTTCACCGGCGCGACGAGGAATTCGAACTTGACCCCCTCCTCCTTCGCCTCGTGTATCTCTATCTTCTCGGCCGGCATCTCGGCCTCGGTCCGGCGGTAGAAGCAGGTCACCTCCTTGGAACCGAGCCGCACAGAGGTGCGCAGACAGTCCATCGCGGTGTTGCCGCCACCGATGACTATCGTTTTGCCCGGGTTCGCCCCTTTCCAGCCGGCGAGCGCTATCTTTTCAAGGTACTGGATCCCGCCGACAGCGAGTTCTTCCCCTTCGACACCCGCCGCGCTCGACTTCCACGAACCGACCGTCACCGCGACGGCGTCGTATTTCTTCTGCAGGTCCTCCAGCGCGATGTCCTTGCCCAGTTCCTTGTTGCAGTGGATGGCGATGCCGCCCATCTTGGCGAAGTGGGCGATCTCGCGGTCGAGTATCGCCTTGGGGAGGCGGTATTCGGGGATGCCGTAGCGCAACATGCCGCCCGGCTGGGGCTGTTTGTCGTAGAGGTCGGAGGCGACGCCGTTCAGTCGCAGGTAGTAGGCGACCGAAAGACCGGCGGGACCGGCGCCCACGATGGCGACCTTTTTGCCGGTGAGCGGCTTCATCTCCTCCATATAAGAATCATAATGCATATCGGCGGCGAGCCGTTTGAAGTCGTTGATGGCGACCGGTTCCTTGTCGACGACATTGCGGCGGCACTCCTTTTCGCAGAACCGCGGGCAGACGCGGCCGATCGACATCGGTAGCGGGATCCGCTCCTTGATGAGCTTCAATGCTTCAAGCAGGTTCCCCTTCTTCCCTTCGCGGACATATTCCTCGACCTGCGCATGGGCCGGGCAGGCGATGGTGCAGGGCGCTTCGCAGTCGCCGCTGTGCTCCGAGAGCATCAGGTTGAGCGCCGTCTTGCGCATATCCCACACTTCCGGGGTATCTGACTCGAGTTGCATCCCGTCGGCGACCTCCATCGCGCAGGAGGGGACGAATCGCCCCGTCTTCGCGTCCTTTACGAGACAGACGAAGCAGGAGGTGGTCTTGGTTATCTTCTGGTTGAAGCAGAGCGTCGGGATCGAGATGCCGTTGCGTTCGGCGACCTGCAGGATCGTTTCACCCTTCTCGGCCGCGAATGGTTTTTTGTCTATCGTGATGGTTATGCTCATTAGTTACCTCCGCTCTTGCCGTAGTGGCCGGTCCCCTTCTCGACGCGGCTGATGGTCTTTTTCGGACATACCTCTATGCAGGAATTGCAACGCGTGCACACGGCGTTGTCGACGACGAACTCCTTGCTGATCGCGTGGACCGGACAGGTCTTGATGCACAGCCCGCACTTGATGCACTTGTCGAGATGTATCTTGACATCCGACAACTGGTTGCACTGGAGCGCCGGACATTTGTGGTCACGGGTATGCGCATCGTATTCGTGACGGAAATAGCGCAGGGTCGAGATGACCGGGTTGGGCGCCGTCTGACCGAGACCGCACAACGACCCCTTGATGATCTTCGGGCCGAGGTCGGCGAGGAACGCGACATCCTCCTCGGTCCCCTTGCCGCCCGTGATCTTCTCGAGTTTTTCGAGCATCCGTTTGGTGCCGATGCGGCAGAAGGTGCATTTGCCGCACGACTCGCGCGCCGTGAACTCAAGGAAGTAACGGGCCGTCTCGACCATGCATCGATCGTTCCCGATGACGATGAGCCCGCCGGATCCCATGATCGCGCCGAGACTTTTCAGCGAATCGTAATCGACCACCGCATCGAACTTATCGGCGGGGATACAACCGCCCGACGGACCGCCGATCTGGACCGCCTTGACCGATCCCTTCTCGGCGCCGCCGACCTCATACACGATGTCGCCGATGGTGACGCCCATCGGGACCTCGGCGAGCCCCGGATACTTCACATCGCCGGCCAGCGCGAAGAGCTTGGTCCCCTTCGAACCCTGCGTGCCGACCGAGGCGAAGGCTTTGCCGCCCTCACGCAGGATGAGCGGCACATTGCCGAAGGTCTCAACATTGTTTATCGCCGTCGGATAGCCGTGGTAGCCGCTGTCGGTCGGGTACGGCGGACGGAAGCGCGGCGTGCCGCGTTTCCCTTCCAGCGAATTGATCATCGCCGTCTCCTCGCCGCAGACGAAGGCACCGGCCCCCTCTTTCAAGCGGAACTCGACCGTGCGCGTTCCCAGTTTATTAAGGCCGTGCTCGTATATCTGATCGATCGCGATCTTGAGGTTCCGTATCGCCAGCGGATATTCGGCGCGGCAGTAGATGAAGAGTTTAGTGGCACCGGTGGCCAGCGCCGCGATGAGCATGCCTTCCAGCACCTGATGCGGGACCGATTCCATCAGCGAACGGTCCATGAACGCCCCCGGATCGCCCTCGTCGGCGTTGCAGATAAGTATCTTCTCCTTCGCCTCCTTGGCGGCGAGGAACGACCACTTCATGCCGGTCGGGAAACCGCCGCCGCCCCGACCGCGCAGACCCGATATCTTCACCTCTTCGACGATGTCGGCCGGCTTCATCGCGAGCGCTTTTTTAAGCCCTTCATAGCCGCCGTTCGCGAGATACTCGTCGATGGATGTCATGTCGATGCGACCGGCAAGCGCGAGCACCTTGATCTTCTCGCGCTCCGACCTCTGCGGCCGTATCACCAGCCGCCCCTCGTCCTTGAGTCCGAGGATGCGGTCGAGATGCTCCTTCTTGGGCAGGACCTTCCCATAGAACACCGATCCCTTGTCGGTCTCGACCTCGATAAGCGGCTCGGCGTAGCAATGACCGATGCATCCCACCTCGACGATCGGGATATCCTTGACCTCTTTCCTGAAAAGGTCCACCACCTCGGTCGCCCCCGCCGCGATGCCGCAGGAACCGGCGCCGATCTTTATACGCGTTATCTTCATGCCGCGCCTCCCTTACGGTGGTCCTTGAGTATCTTGAGGAGACCTTTCCGGTCGAGGTTGCCGTACACCTTGCCGTTGATGCTGATGACCGGCGCAAGGCTGCAACATCCGAGGCACGCGACGATCTCGAGCGAGAAAAGTCCCTCGTTGTCGGTCTCGCCGCCCTTGATGCCGAGTTCGTCCGATATCCAGCCGATGACGAGCGATGCGCCCTTGATGTGGCAGGCGGTCCCGTCACAGACCGATATCTTGAACTTGCCGGGTTTGACCCGTTTGAACTGGGCATAGAAACTGACGACACCCTCGACCTCGACGACCGAGACGGTGAAATGCCGGGCGACCTCGGCAATCGCCTCGTTGGAGATGTAGCCTTCTTCTTCCTGGACCGCCTGCAACGCCTTTATCAGGTTGCTTCGGTCTGGTTCGATCTTCTTGAGCGACGCCGCTACGGTACTCATGGGTCCTCCTTTGCTGTCAGGGTTTGCGCTGACACTTCGCTCATCATTCAGACAATTCTAAACGAAAGTCAAGCGCAACGACATCAAAGCGACGGAATCTAACAAAACCCTAAAGGGGGCCGCCGCCCCGAAAAAAGCCCGCCCTATTTTCGGGCAATTTTTGACTTTTCTCCTTCCCCTAATATAATGCCACCGAATTTTTTTGCCCAGAGGGGTCCCTCTTGTCGTTCATTGAAGTGAATCGCATCATTGAGGACCGTGTAAGCATCGTTGAGGTGGTCAAGCGTTATGTCAAACTGCAGTCGTCGGGTCGCCGCCTCGTCGGGCTTTGCCCGTTCCACAAGGAGAAGACCCCTTCGTTCAGCGTCAATGAGGAGAAACAGTTCTATCACTGTTTCGGCTGCGGCGCCCACGGCAATGCCCTTACCTTCGTCATGAACATCGAGCACCTTTCTTTTCCCGAGGCGGTCCGTAAACTCGGCAACGAGTTCGGCATCCGTGAACTGTTGCAGGAACGGAACGACCCCTCGAACGATCAGGCGGAGCAGGACCACCGCCAGATAACCGCGGCCAACCGCGCCGCCGCGCTATTCTTCCACCACAAACTGAACGAGACGCCCGCCGCCCTCGCCTACCTGCATGAACGAGGCATCTCGCTGGAGACCATCCGGCGGTTCGGCATCGGCTGGATCGGCAACGGCGATGAACTCCTCACTCACCTGCGAGCCGCCGCCGTGTCGCCGAAGATACTTGAAAAAAGCGGATTGGCCCGGCTCGACGGCTCCGGCCGACTTCGCTCGTTCTTCCACGACCGCATCATGATACCGGTGATCAACCTGCGGCGACAGGTCATCGGCTTCGGCGGTCGCATCATCGGCCCCGGCGAACCGAAATACCTCAACACCGCCGAAACGCCGGTGTTCCTCAAACGGGCGAGTCTCTTCGGCGCGAACCTCATCCGCGACGGGCTCCGCGACCATCGCTACATCATCCTCACGGAAGGATACTTCGATGTCATGGCGCTTCATGCCCACGGCTTCACCACCGCGGTCGCGGCGCTCGGCACCGCCATCGGCACGGAGCACCTGAAACTGCTCGAACGGTTCGGCGTCCCGGTCGTCATGCTGCTCGACGGTGACGCCGCGGGACGCAAGGCGATGCGGCGGGTGCTCGAACTGGAACTGCCCGAGAAACTCGACCTGCGCGCCGCCTTCATTGAAAGCCCGGACGGCAAGGAGGACCCTGACTCCCTCGTCCGCGGTCCGAACGGACCTTCCCGCATCGAACAACTCGTCAGCCGTGCCGAAGGCATCACCCAGCATTACCTCAGCGACCTCGCCGAACAGGCGCTCCGCGACCCGAACCTCCCCCAGCGGGACCTCGCGAAAGAGGAGATGGCGCGGCTCGTGCTCCGCTACCCGGCCTATCGCCGCGGCGATCACCTGAACTATATCGAGGAACTTCCCCGGCGCATCCGCACTGTCAGCCCCGACGATGCGAAGAAACTGCGCAAGGAGACAGAGGCGCAGATGCGCGAACTCCTGAAACGGGAAAAAGGACGGCCCGGCGCCACACGACAGTCCTCCCCTGAAATGTCGACGGACCGCTCGGCAGCCCGTCTGAAGCCGATATCCGCTCACGCCGTCTTTCAGGACCTTCTCCTGCTCGCCGCGACCCACCCGACGCTGATACCGGCGCTCGACGATCCGGTACTCGACCGGTACGACCGCGCCGATATTCGCCGCGCCCTCCTCGATGCCTATGACGCGGGCGAAGGGGACGCGGTCTACCACCGCATCATCGGAAAGGTCACCGAAGACGAACGCGCACCGGGCGCTCCGGCGCCGCTCGAGGCGGACGCCGCCGAGATGAGGTTCCGGTCCCTGCTGTCACAGATACATATCGCCGCCATAGACGAGACGCTCCGCGATCTTGCGGGCACATCCCATCCCACCCCCGAGGAGATAGCGGAGATACAGCGCCTCCGCACCGAAAAGAAACAGTGGTCCGATGCTCTCATAGGGGTCAGATCAAGCACCGATGTGAGGAGAACGCATGCCTAAAAGAAGAGAACTCTCATTCCTGAAGAAAAGAAAGCAGATGCGGGATCGCTTGCGTGCGCTTTCGTCGACCCCTCAGGCCATCGCGATCAGCGAGTATCGCCAGCGGATCATTCAGGCCATCAGGATGGCCGGCGGCACCGAGGCGAGTAGCGACCATCTCATCAGCATTCTCGACGATATCCTGCGTAGCAAGAGCGAGATCACCGTCGAAGAGATAGATGCCTTGTTCCCCGAGAACGCCGATTTCTCGGTGGACGACATGGAACTCCTCTTCAATGTGCTCGACGAGTTCAAGATACCGGTCATCTCGGAGAAGATAGACGAAGAATCGTTCCCCACCGACCTGCCGATAATCCGAAAACCCCACATTCCGCAGGATCGCGGCCGCAAGGACCCCCTCCGGATGTACATGCTCACCATCGGTTCGGTGCCCCTGCTGACCAAGGAAGGCGAGGTCGCCATCGCGCAACGCATAGAGGAGGGCGAAAAGGATATCATACGGACCCTGCTTTCCGTATTCATCTCGTTCAAGGAGATCATCTCCATACCCGACCGGATACTCAACGAGCAACTCTCCCTCAAGGAGGTCGTCCGCGAGGCGGACGAGGAACTGGCCGACGAGGAGGATGAGCGGGAGGAGGTCGTTGAGCCCGCCGAGGATGACGAGGACGAGGAACTGAAGGAACTGAGTGAAGGGAAGATCGGGGAGATACCCGACGAGGACGACGAGGAGGACGACGAGGACGAGGAGACGGAGGAAAAGCCGGCCCCCGCCGCGACGGCCCCCGCGAAAGAGCCCGAGCCGGAAAAAGACCCCGCGCTCGAGCGTCAGCGCCAGATCATCGAGACCCTCTCCCGTCACATCGACCGGCTCAAACAACTCAACCGTGAACGCGAACGGATGCTCAAGCAGACGCTGTCGGCCCGTACGCGGAAGATGAAGGACCGGCTCGCCGACGACCGGCTTGACCAGATGGTCGCCGTCGTCCTCGACATGCGACTCAATAAGAACTATCTCAAAACGCTCGGCGACCGCATCCGCATGTATCGCGACAAGGTCGATCAACTCGACCGGAGCATCGCCCAGATCGAGCGCTCGCTCAACATGGGGTTCGCCCAGATGAACGAGATCATCTCGCGACCTCAGCGGTTCTCCGTCATGGACAAACGGAACCTGCAGCAGATACGCGAGAAATACACGCTCATCGTCCAGACCAAGCGCAGCATAAAGAAACTCGAGGCCGAAACGGGGCTGTCGGCAAAGGACCTCAAGGCCTGCGCCGACCAACTCTACCACGCAGAAGAATCGGTCCGACTCGCGAAGAACGAACTGATACAGGCCAACCTGCGGCTCGTCGTTTCCATCGCGAAGAAGTACAACAACCGCGGGCTCGACTTCAAGGACATCATCGCCGAGGGCAACATCGGGCTCATCAAGGCGGTCGACAAGTTCGAATACAGCCGCGGCTATAAATTCTCGACCTACGCGACCTGGTGGATACGCCAGTCGATAACGCGCGCCATCGCCGATCAAGGCCGGACCATCCGCATACCGGTCCACATGATCGAGATGATGAACAAGATAAACAAGACCATCAAGGAACTGACCAACAAGAACGGCTATGAGCCGGGCATCGCCGATGTCGCCAAGGCGATGAACATACCGGAGGAGAAGATCCGCAAGGTGTGGCGCTCGGCGCGCGAGACGATATCGCTCGAAACGCCCATCGGCGAAGACGAGGACAGCCAACTGCAGGATTTCGTCGAGGACCCGAAGACCATGGGGCCCGAGGAATACGCCGCGAAGCAGAACATGGCCGAGATCATCCGCGACCTCTTCGACGGACTCACCCCGCGCGAGGAGAAGGTCATCCGCATGCGTTTCGGCGTCGGCGAGACCGAGACCTACACGCTCGAGGAGATCGGCAAGGACATGGGCGTCACCCGCGAACGCATCCGCCAGATCGAGGCGAAGGCGGTCATGAAACTCCGCAAGATGCTCAAGCAGAAACGGACCAGTTGGGAAGATTTCTCGTAAGAGGGACCGAGTGATGGAAAAGAAACTGGTCACGATAGTCATTCCGGTCTACAACGAAGAACAGATACTCGAACAGGCGGTCACCGGGCTCTACGCCGAACTGGAAAAGTACCGCGCCGACTTCGACTTCGAACTGATACTGGCCGAGAACGGCTCGAAGGACAACACCATCGCCAAAGGTCAGGAGATCGCCAAGCGGTTCCCCGGCATGTCGATATTCCACCACCCTGAACCCGACTACGGCAACGCCCTCAAGGCGGGCATCCGCCGCGCCAAGGGGGAGATCATCGTCTGCGACGAGATAGACCTCTGCCTTCCCGAATTTTACGAGAAGGCGCTCGCCGTCTTCAAGGCCAACGGCGCGCAGATGATCGTCGGCTCCAAGGCGATGAAGGGGGCCAAGGACGAACGCCCCTTCAAGCGCAAACTCGCCACCTTCGTGCTGAACCTCCTCCTCAAGATCATCCTCGGCTTCAAGGGGACCGACACCCACGGCGTCAAGGCGTTTCTCAAAGCACCGCTCATGCCGGTGCTCGACACATGCCTCGTCGGCAAGGACATCTTCGCCAGCGAATTCGTGATACGCGCCGAGCGGGCCGGCATCGACATCCGCGAGATACCGATATCGCTCGACGAAAAACGGGCTCCTTCCATACGGCTCCTCAAACGGGTCCCCCGCGTCATCTCCAACCTCGCCTACCTCTTCTGGGCCATCCGGATAAAGAAAATATAACGCGATGAACAATACCGTCTGCTTCACGGTCGATCTCGACCCCACCCCCGCCTACTATGCCATCCATGGCCTCTCATGGAACGGCGGCACCGACCCGATACTGAAAAGCGGCCTCCGGCGGCTCATCGATCTGTTGAAGGAGGAAGGTGTCCCGGCGACGCTCTTCGTCACCGGCGGCACGCTCGGTCCCGATGAATGGGCCCTCCTGCGCGAGGCGGTCGAAGCGGGCTGTGAACTGGCCGACCATAGTTTCTCGCACGATTACCGTCTGTCGCTCCGGCCGCAGGAGGATATCGTGACCGATCTTAAACGGAACGCGTTCGCCCTCCGCGAGAATACCGGCACGACCCCGCGCGGCTTCCGCGCCCCCGGCTACAACACCTCGCCGGCGATGCTCGCCGCGTTGCGCGAGATGGGCTACCGCTACGATGCGTCGCGGCTCCCCTCCCCTTTCTACCACACCGCCAAGCAGCTCCTCATCTGGCTTAAACGGCTCGCGGGGAAACGCTCGGCATCTTTCGTCGGGTCTTTCGGCGGAGGATGCGGCCCGCAGGAACCGTTCATGCTCGAAGGCGGCCTCGTCGAGCTGCCGATAACCACCCTGTTCCCGCCGGTCGGCCTGCCGCTCATCGGCACGGCGCTCATCGCCTTCCCGGCGCCGATCGCCCATCTCATGGTCTCCCGCGCCCTGAAACGGGATATCGCTCACATCGAGATGCACGCGATAGACTTCGCCGAGACCGCCGATGGTCCGGCGCTCGAGCCCCTGCGCGGCAGACAGCCCGATCTCGCCTACGGCATCGAACGGAAGATCAAACGGACACGGGCCGCCATCCGGCGCTTCAAGGAACGCGGCTTCACCTTTGAGACCCTCGGCTCCGTCGCCGACCGTACCGCATGAACATCTCGTTCCTCGAGGATCTCTACAAGCGGCGCGGCGGCATCAAACTGGGGCTCGGCCGCGTCGCCGATGCGTTCCCCGTCGTCAAACGGCGCGAGATACCGGTCTACCATGTCGCCGGGACCAACGGCAAAGGGACCGCCGTCCACGCCATCGATCATCTCCTCCGCGGCGCGGGCCTGCGGACCGGGTGTTTCGTGTCGCCCCACATCACCGATTTCAACGAACGGATACTGGTCGACGGACAGCGGATACCCGACGCGGTGGTCGAGCGGATATTCCACGAACTCGAACGGGAGATCCCGATATTCCCCGAACTTTCCTTCTTCGAGGTGACCTTTCTCCTCGCATGGCGCTGGTGGGAGGAAGAACGCGTCGAACGGGCGGTGGTCGAGGTCGGGCTCGGCGGACGACTCGACGCGACGAGCATCATCGACTGGCCCAAGACCGACATCATCACCTCGATAGGGCTCGATCATACCCAGATACTCGGACGGACCGCCGAAGAGATAGCGACCGAAAAACTCGGTATCGTCCACGAGGGGGACCTGCTCCTGCTCGGACCGACCATCCCCGACGATCTCGCCGGTCGGATGGAGCGCGACGCACTTGCCGCGGGCGCCAGATTGGTCGAACGGGTACCCTTCACGCCACCCGACCGGTTCATACCGCCGTCGCGAGCATCACTCTCGGCTGAACAGAGGGCCAATCTCTGCCTCGCCCATCGCGCGGTCACGCTGGCCGAGGGACTCGAGATCGCTCCTGATCTCTCGGACCTTGCCATACCGGGCCGGTTCCAGCGGCTCCACGACCGCATCATCCTCGATGTGGCCCACAACCCCCCCGCCATCGAGGCGCTCGTACGACACCTTGCCGCCCAACATCTTCGTCCCCACCTGCTGTTCGGCGCCATGAAGGACAAGGACATCGGTGCAATGCTCGATCTCCTCGCCCCGGCGGTGCGCGACATCCGCATCGTGGGACTCGACGAGGGCAATGAACGCGGCGCATCGGCGGCAGAGATAGCGGACCGCGTCACCCCCGCCCTCCGGGAACGACTGCTTCTCGGATCCGACGCCCATGCGGCCATGAACGCGGCGCTCGAAGGCCTTCGCGCGAGCGGCTCGACACTGCTCGTCACCGGCAGTTTCTTCCTGCTGGAACGCTTCCTCCGGTTCCTCGCCACACCTCCCGCGCGCGCTATCCTTAAAGATTTGCAATCGCCCGCCGCCGGTGTATAGAATGGGCCATTCCCCGGTCCACAGGAGCGCGCGGTGAAGATACGGTCCATCCTCTTACGGAATTTTCTTATCATACAGAAGGCCGACCTTTCCCTCGACGACGGACTGACCGCCGTCACCGGCGAGACCGGGAGCGGCAAAAGTCTTTTCGTCGAGGCCGTGAAACTCCTGCTCGGCGGCAAGGCCCACAAGGGGCTCACCGGCCCGTGGGGCAAGACCGGGGAGGTCGCGGCGATCATCGAGGTGGAGCCGTGCGATCGTTGCTTGCGTGAAGACCTCGACACGCTCGGCATCGAACCGGAAGAGGATCGGGCCATTACCATGCGCCGCGTCATCGGCGAGAAAAGCCTTCTCTATCTGAACGGCAGCCCCGTGGCGGCGCAGGACCTCCAACGACTCTTTGCCGACCGGATGGAGATATCTTCACAGTTCGAGAACCGCGAACTGTTCAAGCCGGAGTACCAGTTATCGGTCCTCGACGCGGTCGCACTGACGGAAGAACTGGAAGAGGCCTATGCCGTCCGGTGGAGGGAACTGCGCTCGATAACCGACGAAATGGAAGGCCTGCGCAGGCAGGACGATCCGGCCCGCCGCGATTACCTCGAGTTCCAGATACGGGAGATAGAAGAGTTCCGTCCGCAGGCAGGAGAAGAGGAACGGCTGAAACAGCGGCTGTCGCTGCTCGATAACCGCAAGAAGATAGAGGAACTCATCGCCAAGAGCGACGAGGGTCTTCATGCCGCGGTGTCGGCGCTCAACCCGACCGAACGGGCGCTCGCCGATCTTTCGCGGATCGCCGACCTCGGCGACCTGCCGGCGCGTGCCTCGTCGGCGCTCATCGAGTGCCGCGACCTGCAGCGCACCCTTGCGGCCTTTTCGGGACGCATGGACCCTGACGAGAGCAACGATGACGACCTCCGGGAACGGTATGATCGTCTGAACCGTCTGCTCATGAAGCACGGCGTGAAGGATGCGATCGCCCTCATCGAGCGGCACGACGAGATGAAAAAAGAACTGACGGAACTCTCCCGCGCCCCGGAGCGCATCGACGAACTGGACCGGCGGCGGCGCAAGGTCCGCGACGAGGCGGAAAAGACGGCGCTGAAGATGCGCAAAGAGCGTCAAAAGGCGATAGCGCCGCTCGAAAAGAGATTGACCGACCACCTGCTCCGTTTCGGCATGGATCGTGTCGTCTTCAAACTGGATCTCGCGCCCAGCGACGATCTCTGCCCCGCCGGGCTCGACACGCTCCGGTTCCTCATCAACACCATCGGTTCGGGCGACCTGTACGGCATCAAGAACCTTTCGGGCGGCGAACTTTCACGCCTTCTGCTCGCCCTCAAACTGGTCGACAACGACTCGGGACGGTTCATCCTCTTCGACGAGATAGACGCGAACATCGGCGGCGAGGTCGCCGCGAGGGCTGCCGAAGAACTCAAAAAGAATTCCCTGAGCAACCAGATACTCGTGGTCACCCATTTCCCACAGACCGCGGCGCGGGCCGGCGCCCATCTGGTCGTCGAGAAATCGACCTTCGGCGCGGCGATGGAATCATCGATACGCCCCGTCGCGGGCGACGAGCGGGTCCGTGAACTCGCCCGGATGATGGGCGATTCATCGTCCAAGGAGAACCTGACGGCGGCCCGGAAACTGCTCCGCGCCACGCACTGATATAATGTTGAAAAAAGGGGCGGGGCGTGCTAGCATAGTGCCCTGACCGCGAGAGTCCCCTTAGGCCGCAAGGAGGCGACATGCATCGGATACTCGTTCTCGATTTCGGTTCGCAGTACAACCAACTCATAGCCCGCCGCATCCGCGAGATGCATGTCTACTGCGAACTCCACCCCTACTCGGTCGGCATCGACTTCATCCGCAAGTTCGCGCCGCAGGGCATCATCTTCTCGGGCGGCCCCAGTTCGGTCACCGATCCGGGCGCTCCCGATGTTCCCCAAGAACTGTTCGACCTCGGCATACCGATACTCGGTATCTGCTACGGCATGCAGTTGACCGCGCACAAACTTGGAGGGAAACTGGGCAGCGGCCATGCCCGAGAATACGGCCGGGCAACGATCGAGGTGACCGCCCCCGATTCGCCGCTCCTGCGCGGCGTGTCGGCAAAGACGCAGGTCTGGATGAGCCACGGCGACCATGTGGCGACCCTGCCTGCCGGCTTCCACCCCATCGCAAGGACCGATTCGATCCCGTTCGGGGCCGCCGGTAACGACGAGCGCCGGATATACCTCGTGCAGTTCCACCCGGAGGTGAAACACACGCTCGAAGGGACCCGGATACTCTCAAACTTCCTGTTCGATATCTGCAAGGTCACGGCCGACTGGCGGATGGAGAACTTCATCGAGACGAGCGTCGAGAAGATCCGCGCGGCGGTCGGGAACAAAAAGGTCATCCTCGGGCTGTCGGGCGGCGTCGACTCGTCGGTCGCGGCGGCCCTGCTGGGTAAAGCCATCGGTCACCAACTGACCGCGATATTCGTCGATAACGGCCTCCTCCGCCGCCATGAACGGGACGAGGTCGAGAAGAACTTCAAGGATGTCGTCAACCTCGCCGTGGTCGATGCGGCCGACACCTTCCTCTCGCGGCTCAAGGGGGTCGAAGAGCCGGAGAAGAAACGCAAGATCATCGGCAACACCTTCATAGAGGTCTTCGACGCCGAGGCGGCGAAGATAGCGGGGGCCGACTTCCTTGCGCAGGGGACGATATACCCCGATGTCATCGAGTCCTCCTCAAAGATGAACGGCCCCTCGACCACGATAAAGACGCACCACAATGTCGGCGGACTCCCCGACCGGATGAAATTGAAACTGATAGAGCCGCTCCGCGACCTGTTCAAGGACGAGGTCCGCGAACTGGGGCTGAAACTCGGTCTTCCGCCCGAAAATGTCTTCCGTCACCCCTTCCCCGGCCCGGGGCTCGCGGTGCGGGTCCTCGGCGAGGTGACCAAGGAGCGATGCGACATCCTGCGCCAGGCCGACCACATCTATATTCAGGAGATACGCGCCGCCGGGCTCTACGGCGACATCGCACAGGCCTTCGCCGTGCTTCTGCCGGTGAAGACCGTCGGCGTCATGGGCGACTGCCGCACCTACGAACATGTGCTGGCTCTCCGCGCCGTCAAGACCGATGATTTCATGACGGCCGATTGGTACGATTTCCCTCACGACTTCCTCAAAAAGGTCTCGTCGCGCATCATCAACGAAGTGAAGCGGGTGAACCGGGTGGTCTACGACATCAGTTCGAAACCGCCCGCCACGATAGAGTGGGAGTAAGGGAGTAAGGCATCATGGGCAAGATCATCATCGAAGGCGACAACTCGCTCGAGAACATGGAGATACGGCTCGACCATCTCCTGTTCGGTGAGAAGGAGATGGAGCAGGAGAAGAACGATTTCCTCTCGTTCGAGGACCTGCTCGA
The DNA here is from genome assembly GCA_022711315.1 of bacterium. Classification (GTDB taxonomy): domain Bacteria; phylum UBP6; class UBA1177; order UBA1177; family JAKLFG01; genus JAKLFG01. The sequence goes on from JAKLFG010000003.1 coordinate 64,260, forward strand.
CGAGCGGTACCGCGATTTCCCCGCCTACCTCATCTCCATCGGGCAACTCGCCAAAGCATCTTCCCTCATCAAGGGGCAGGACGAGGTCGAGATCTTCTTTCTCATGATACTCGCCGGCGACGAGAAGACGCTCGTGCTCCGGACGCTCGAAAAGAACCGTGAGGCGCTCGGCGAGGTGTTCTATCAGGAGATGCTCTGTCTCGCCTTCCTGTCGGCCGACACCGAGGAACGCAAAGGCATCATGGCAAGCATCCTGCAGGTGCCCCAGATACTCCGTACCCCGCTCGCCACGCTCATCGTCGCCCGTTTCTCCGATGAACCGCAGAGCATCGCCCCCGGCGGCCCCCTCGAGCAGGAGGCGGCACTGTTCCTCGAAGCGCTCAAGTCGGAACAGGCCGACAACATCGAAAAGGCCTTTTCCGACCTGCTCGCGCTCTTCATCCGGGCCAATCATCCCCGTTTCCTGTTCGAATACCTCCGCTCCATGGTCCTGCGCTACGACACGATAGCGCCCGGCTCGGTGCGACAGTTCGTCGAAACGGTGCTCCGGAGCCCGCTCGCCGTCTCGTTCGCCTCGATGAAATTGCTCGAATTCCTGTACTACTGGCGCAACAACCTTCTCGACGAGAGCGAGGAGACGGTGACGCAACTGGCCGAGGCGACCGACTCGCTGTTCGTCCTCAACGCGATCGCTCCGCTCCTCTATAAACACGGCAAATGGCATCTGCTCGGCAAGTTCTACAAACTGGTCTCACGCAAGACCACCGGCAAGACGCGCATCAGGTATCTCGAACTGCTCGCCGACATCTACGAGCACAAACTCAAAATGCCCGAGTTCGCCACCGAGATACACAAGAACATCGTCGAGGAGGACCCGGCCTCCTGTTCCATCAGTCTCTCGCTCGTGCTCTCCATCTACGAGGAAAATCGCCAGTGGGACGACCTCGTCAACCTGTACCGGTACCTCGCCGAGCGCGAGAAGGAGCCGCGGCTCGCCGCCTATTACCTGTTCCGCGGCGGAGAGATACTGTTCCGTGAACTCAACCGGCCGCTCGACGCCCGCCCCCATCTCGAACACAGTCTCGCGCTCAACAGATCCTTCGAGATCATCCGGCTCCTGTCCGAACTTTACCTGCGCCTGCAGGACTATGACGCCTACATCGCGAACCTCGAACGGGAACTCGACTATGTCGGCAGCGATGCGGAACGGATAGCGCTCCATGAACGGATCGCCGACGCCCTCATCACCTTCAAGCGGGCATACACCGCCGCCGAGAGCCATCTCGACGCGATACTGGTGCTCCGACCCGACCGCATCGACACCGTCAAAAAACTCGGCAAGATATACTACACGACCCGCAACTGGGAGAAACTCGTCGAGATAAACGAACGCGAGGTGTCGCTGTCCGAGAACACGACCGATATCGTGAATCTCCTCTACAAGAATGCGACCATCTACTGCAACGAACTGCACGACGATGAGAAAGCGGAGCGCTCCTTCTTCCAGATACTTGCCATCGTGGAACATCATATCCCCAGCCTGCTGTATCTGGAGAAGATCTATCTGCGCCGGAACGACCCCAGCGAGATAACATCCATATACCATCGGCTCCTGCAGTCGGCCACCACCGACTCCGACACCAAGGAATTCTACCTGACGCGGCTCGCCATCATCTACCGGGAACAGGGCGATCTCCGGCAGGCGATCGATACATTCCGGCTCGTGGAGCACCTATACCCTGACAGCACGGTGGCGCGGGAGAATCTCCGGCTCCTCTCCGAAGAGGTCGAGTTCCGTGAATTCACGCTCGACGAGTTCGACAATGGCGAACTCGCCACGCTGCTCGCCATCGTGAACGACCACGGCAAAAGAGGCAAGACCCCGCCACGCTGGGAATCGTCGACCCCCGACCTCTACCGCTACCTCTGGGAACAGGCAACGCATGCGACCGTCGAGTTCACCGACGAACAGATGGCGCCGCCCGAGCGTTTCCTTCGGCAGATACTTGAAGGCCGCCCCACGATAGACCTGCTCACGAAATACGCCGACCGACCGGCGCTCCTCACCCTGCTCGCCCAGCGATATCTCGAAAAAGGCTATCGGCAGGGCATCTACACCATCCTCGCCTACTATCTCAAACTCAATCCGGAACTCAAGCGGACCTTCTGGGGCATCTTCTTCATGGGGCGCGACCATCCGGAACTCAAGACCAAACTGGAGGCGGTGCTGGTGACCGAGAAGGACACCGCTTCCTTCGAGATCGCCCTCAATCTCATCGAGAAGATATATCTGATCGAAAAGCAGTATAAGACGATACTGTTCCTGCGCACGCTCTTCATCAAGAAACTCAAGGACCCGGCCCACCAGTGTCGCGTCATAGACGAAACGATAACGCTCCTATCGGGGCTCATCGAACCGGCGGAACTGCTCGATCTCTACCGCCTGCGCTACCGGCTCTCGGAGGGCACCGATCGCGACGGGTTCCTCATATCCTACCGCGATCTGCTCCTTTCGCTGAATATGCGCGACACCCTTGCTCAACTGTACGAGGAGAAGTGGCAGAAGGATCATGCGCTCACCGACGGCGGTTATCTGTTCGATCTCTACGCCGTCAAGCGTGACGCGGAGCGGGCGGTCTCTTTGGCCCACGAGATATTCGACCGGTACCCCGATGCCGTCCACCTGCTCGACCGGCTCATAGACCTGTACGAGATACTGCACCGGCCGCAGGAGGCGAACGAGGCGCTCAACCGTTATTTCTCCGACCCTTCGCGGCCCGCGCTCGGACGCACCGCCGCTCTGCGACTCATACAATCGCACCTCCGCACCAACAACATCGCCGAGGCGGTCAGCCTCTTCCCGGCCATCCCCTTCCCGAATGAACAGGAGCGGATCGCCGCCGGCATGGATCTCGCCGAAAACCTCCTGCAAAAGGGCCAACGATCGTTCGCGGCCCAGATGCTCCGCCCCCTGAACCCGACCTCGGAGACCGAGGCGCTCCGCAAGGTCTCGATCCTCTTCTCCTGCGGCGAACCGCCGACCAGCGAAGATCTCACGCACATCCCCCGCTATGAACAGGTCCAACAGCTTGCCGAGAGTTACCGCAACAATCCCGCCGGCGCCCTGTTCATCCTGCGGCACTATGCCCGCAAAAAAGACCTCACGGCGGTCGAGACCCTGCTCCATCTCCTGATAGACGAGCAACGGACCGACGAGGCCGAAACGCTTTCCGCCGAGATACGCGGCGGCAACGCCGGGGCGTCGGACATCGTACAGTCGCTTATCCTGCGCGTCGAAAAACGGAACGCCGAGGAAAAGGACCTCCTGCGCCGCATCCTGCTCCCCGAGATATCCCGCGGCAACCCCTATCCCGCGTTGCGTCTCATGGAGACGGCCGGCGCCGACAATCACCGCGCCCGCCTGTTCCTCCAGAATCTGCTCGCCGCGCTCAGCGTGCCGGGGTATCGCCCCGCCGAACAGGAATGGCAGCGACTGTCGGCCTTGCGCGAAGAACTCATCCTCGCCCAGGCGAATTTCCGGCCGATCGACGGCAAACTTCGTTCGATCGCGCAACTGCTCGCACAGGCGCGGGTCGCCGAGCGGAAGGAAGAACGGCGATTCGAGCCGCTCACCTCCTCGTCGCACCGCGACATCCTCGCCCTGCTCGAAAAGCTCTCTCTCGCGCTGAGGATCGACCCCGCATCAGCATTCTTCGACCCGTCGCTCATCGGACCGCTCACCATCGGGCTCGCCAACCTGCCGGTGCTCGTATTCGGTAAAGGTGCGACCGTCGTCGACCGCAAGCGGTTGGCGTTCCTTATCGCAACGAATCTTTTCCTGATAGGGAGCGGCGTCTTCGACGGCCATCAGGAAAAGGGAGTGACCGCGCTCACCGCGCGACTCGGCGAGATACTGGCCATGCCCGACAAGGCCCGCGCCGCCTTTGTCCGCACACTGAAAAAGAAACAGCAACCCGACATAACCGCCGCGCTCGCCGAGCTGGAGGGGACCTCAGAACAGGATATCGCTACCTTCGGCGAACGCCTCCACCTCGCCTCATTGCTCTACGCCTTCTCGGTGATACCGGACATCGGCGTGGTGTTCGCCCTGAACGGCGAGTCAAAGGGCAATCTTGACGCATCCTCTTCGCGATCCGCACAGATGTTCGATTTCGCCCTCAACGCTTTTCTCGGATAACGCCATGCAACGCATCCCCGTCCATCCCCACACCCCGCACAAACGCGCCGTGGAGACCGTCGCCGCCGCGCTCGACGCGGACGGCGTCGCGCTCATCCCCGGCGACACATCCTATCTGCTCGCCGTGCGGATCGGGAAAAAGGCCGCCATAGAGAAACTCGACCGCATCAAGGAGCGCAAGAAGAAATTCTACTCGGTGATGTTCCGCGACTTTTCGGAACTCGCCCGCTACGCCGAGGTGACCGACCGACAGTTCGCCATGGTCAAACGCTTCCTCCCCGGCCCCTACACCTTCATCCTCAAGGCGAGCCGCGAGGTCCCCAAGATCATGCTTGAGAAACGCAAGGAGATCGGCATACGCATCCCCGACCTTCCCTTCATACGGGAACTCATCGCCGCGTGCGGAGAGCCGCTCATCGTCTCGACCGCCAAGGGCGCGAACGAAGAAGATGAGGGATTTTTCACCGACCCGGACAGCGACGCCCCGTCGTGGCTCCATCTGGTGGACATCATCGCCGACGCCGGGTATCAGCCGGCCGAGCTGACCAGCATCATCCGGCTGGAGAACGATCGCTACGAGATCATCCGCGCCGGCAAGGGATCGGTCGAGGAATTCTCATGATGCGTCCCGGAAGCGACCGATGAAAAAGACCGTGTTCGACATCGGCCTGCTCGTCTACGGCGCCGCCGCCTATTTCGGCTATCTCGTCGTCGTCGTTTTCGTGCTCAAGGACCGTTACGACATCGGACTCTATCTTTTTTCCGTCCCGTTCCTCTACGCCATATTCCGCGTACTCAGCGCCCGGATAAAGCGGGCGTCGCTCCTCACCGCGATCTATCTCGCGCTCCCCTTTTTCCTTTCGGTCTACCTGTCGCTGACGGGGCGACCGGCCGTCTGGGAGGTCACCGGGATACTGCCGGTCACCGCTCTTCTATCGTTCGCCTTGAGGTCAGAAAAGAGTTCGTCACCGCTTTTCACGAAACTGCTCTCCCCGGTGTGGACGCTCTTCTTCCTGCTCATACTGTCCCTGCCGGCCGTCAACTATCTCAACAACCGCGACCTGCCCCGTGCGCTCCAACTCCTCCTCTCCATCTACACCCCCGCCATCACCCTCTCCACGCTCGCGGTGTTCCTCCGTTTCGTCATAGAGACCGCGAGCCTCAATATGGCGCTCAACAATTTCCGACTGTTCATCCACGGCGCCCGCATCGACCGGGTGGTGTTCGATCCGGCCGACTTCCTTTCGCTCTCGCAGACGAGTCTTTCGGGCATCGTGACCGGCCCGACGATGTCGCGCGAACAGTTCCTGAAAAAGGTGGAACTGCTCAATCGCGAGTTCGTATCCGCCGAAGACGGCGTGGACGCCATGAAACGGGACGCGAAATTCAGCCGGACGCTCCCCGACGGCACCGAACTCACGCTCGCGCCGATCGCCCTGCTTGTCCGCGAAGGTTTTCTCACCGACGGCCTGCCGCCGGCCCCCGAAGACCCGAAAAGGTCTTATGTGGCGCTGGCGGAAGGACGCCGCGTCATCGGCTACTATGTGGTCGATCGCTTCGATCCCACCGCCAACCGGACGATGATAGATGTCCTGCGGGAGAAATATGCGGTGCCGGTGGTCATCGTGGGCGGCGAAGAACTGAAAAAGCGGTTCCCCGGCGCGCTCGTCGTCTCGCGACAAGAGGACATCACGCTCGACAACCGCGATCTGCTCGTCACGCAGGACCCGCCCGAGAAGAGCCCCGCCATCGTCATGGCGTGGGGCAAAAAGAATGTGGACGCCGGCGACATATTCCTCGCCGACCCCTCGCTCCTCAACATCATGCGGCTCGTGCTCGTGCTCGGCGGCGTCAGGGGACGCCTCTACCGCAGCATGGCCGTATCGTCGCTCCCCTTCCTGTTGCCCCTGTTCCTTTCGATATACCGGCTACATATCCCGCAGATCAACGCGGTCGCGGTCCTCATCATGATACTGCTCATCATGACGCAGACCTTCCGGAGCATGAAGGCGGAATAATCTTATCCGCCGCCATCCCGCCCTGTCACTGTAGGCCGTCCCGGACGAGACTGTGGTACAGTGTCGACAGGCCGGAAGCCGCAGCATTCATGCGAGGTAAGGGTTGGGTGGGTTTTATTAAAAACGGGAGATCACTTCGCGCACCGGAAGCCGAAGTAGTCGGCGATGCTACCCTCGCCAACGTCGACGCGAGAGGACGCGCGCAAGTAGATCAAGTAGATGACAAGGTCGTGGCGCCACGACCCACCGCGCATCACGCGACCATCACCGGTTTCTGGCCCCGTGGGGTTGTTTGTAGGCGACGAAGTGTAGTAATCCTCATCATACCGGTCGTTCACCCACTCCCAAACATTCCCTATCATGTCGTGGGCGCCGTAGGGCGATACGCCGTTCGGCTTGCTTCCTACCGGCATCGTGCCGTCGGTGCCACAACCCTCGCCGCCAGCATCGTCATCGTCCATGACGGCATAATCGCACGATACGGCCGGGGTATCACCCCACGGATATTTCCTGCCGTCGGTCCCTCTGGCCGCTTTTTCCCATTCCGCCTCGGTCGGTAGGCGACCGCCTATCCACTCGCAGTAGGCCTTCGCCCCGTACCAAGACAGGCAATTCATGGGATGATTGTCCCTATCGGGTGCCCCGAGGTTGCAATAGGGGATGTCGGTGTTTGTGTAATAGTGCGGTTCATTCTCGTTGCTATTATTGCAGGTGCCGTTGGTCACGCACTGCTGGTATTCACCGACGGTCACTTCGTATTTGCCGATCTTGTAGGCCGAGAGCGTCACTGCATGGTACGGGGATTCATCACCCTCGCATTGATCATCCACCGCCTCGTTACACCCCATCCAGAATTCACCGGCGGGGACTTCCACCATCTCCCCCGGCGTACCAGTGTTTCCCCCCGTGTCGGCATCGGGCTGTTCCGTGTCGGGGATCGTTGAATCGTTGGTCACCGTATCGTTGATCACCGTGTCGGTGTCGGGCGTTTCGGTCCCGTCATCGCCACAGGAAACGATGAAAAGAACCGCCATCATCACAAGAAGGCCGCTCAATATGCCTTTCATGCTTCTCCTCCTTCCGTCGGTTGATGAAAAACGCTATGAATCGATCGTTTGTTTTGAAGAAATATTTTTACAGACAGACAGCAATCGGTGTACCGTAATAACCCGTCAGAACAGGAAAAAATCATCGTTCGCCTCATAGAAGACAGCGGAATTATAACAAGCGGAGATGAAAAGACAAGAAAAGGTAGGATCGCACAAACCCCCTCATTCCCCCTTGACAGAGAGAGGGGGACGACCGCCATCCCGCCCTGTCACTGCAGGCCGTCCCGGACGAGACTGTGGTACAGTGTCGACAGGCCGGAAGCCGCAGCATTCATGCAAGGTAAGGGCAGGGAGGATTTTACAAACGGGAGATCACTTCGCGCACCGGAAGCCGTAGTGGGGACCGTAACTGTCCGGGCTAGCATAACTGCGGTAGGACGATCGCATATCGAAGCCGTCGCTATAGGCATACCACGATCCGCCGCGCAACACGCGGACAACACCCGTTTCTGGCCCTGCGGGGTTGTCTGTAGGCGATGAGGCATAGTAATTCCACGCATACCAGTCGTTCACCATCTCCCATACATTGCCCGCCATGTCATAGGCACCGTAGGGGCTTTTGCCTGCCTCCTTGCTTCCTATCGGCATGGTTCCGTCTCTACTGCATCCATCCTCAGTTATGACCGCGTAATCGCAGGTCACGTCTTCGTTGCCCCACGGGTACTTTCTACCGTCGGTGCCCCGCGCCGCCTTTTCCCATTCCGCCTCGGTCGGCAATCTGCCGCCTATCCATTCGCAGTAGGCCTTCGCGCCGTACCATGTCACGCATTGCATCGGGTGATTCCCTTTTTCTTCCGCACCGAGGTTGCAATCGGATTCGTCGGTGTTTGTATAGTGGTGCGGTTCGTTCTCGTTACTGTTGTTGCACGCACCATTAGTCACGCACTGCTGGTACTCACTGACGGTCACCTCGTACTTGCCGATCTGGTAGGCCGAGAGCGTTACCGCGTGATAGGGAGATTCATCATCTTCATCATCTTCGCCGCATTGATTATCCACCGCCTCGTTGCATCCCATCTGGAATTCTCCGGCGGGGACTTCCACCATCTCCGGCGGGGTGCCGGTCCCGTAGTCAACATCGGGCTGTTCGGTGTCGGTCACGGCTGTGTCCTTGTCGGGCGTCTCGGTCGGATCAACGCACACATTCGACAGACACACGAGGTCGCCGTCGCAGGTGCCGTTCCCGTAACAGTCGCCCCCTTTCGACCCCATCGCCGGTTCTTTCGTCCCGTCCTCGCCGCAGGCAACGACGAAAAGAACCGCCATCATCACAAGAAGGCCTCTCAAGATGCCTTTCATACTTCTCCTCCTTCCATCGGTTAAGATCTTACAGGGAACAGGGTATTGTAGCGGAGCAAAGGGGACAAAGGGACGCTCACAAACAATAAGGGTTGTTCATATAACAAAGTTCCATGTCGGATTCCTCGTCAAGATCGCAACCCAACGATCTCACACAATTAACAAACCCTTTTGCTTTTCCGGCATTAAAACTCCCCTCACCGAAGCACGGATACCCTTCTTCGCTGGTATTGGTTTCCCAACAATCCTGTTTGCATTCCTCCATGCCGGAAGGATACTCCGAGTCAAACTCATCGGTTCGACAGGTTTGCGCCCACGGACAGATCGTAGCGCAATAATCTGTTACAAAACTCTCCCCTGAGTAGTCGTCCTTGTCGCAGGAAACAAATGCGAACGAGAGGAAAAGAAGCAGAACGAGGGCATATCTCTGTGGCTTCATGTCAGCACTCCCGATCCTAAGAAAAGTTATCAAAACTTGTACGCGATGCCGAACAACGCATTAAAATTACCGTTGGTGAAGTTATCCGCATAAGGAACATCCTTCGCCACTCCCAAAAAGCCAAAACCAAAACGAAGATCCCCGGTGACAAAAAGATTGTCGACCACCTCGTAAAAGACCTCAGCACCAAAGATAATCCCTAGATCGAAAATGTCGAGGGAGTCGGTGATGTCGACCTCAACCCCGGAGCCACTCGCAGTCGCTTTCATGAGAATGGAAAGGTCAAGCCCGCCGTAGGGCTGTATCAATATCGGAGAAACATCGAAGACCCCCTTCAGCAGTAGCGGCACAGAGAAGTAATGCAGAATGCCACGAGCATCCATATCCTTGACGCCATACCCCTTCATTTCATAACCGAGTTCGGCCTGGAAAGCCAGATAGTCCATAAAGCGGTACATCGCCGAAAGGCTCAGCCCCATACCGACGGCGGCCTCTGTACCTCTAGCCCCCTCTCCTAGAACAAAAGCGGCTCCGGGACCGATCTTTGCCCCGGCAAAAAAGCCTTTGGGATCCTTTTCTTCTTCGGCAAGCAGAGCGTTCGAACAAAGCAAGGCGCACAGAACAAACGCTGAAACAAAGAATTCTCTCATGATGTTCCTCCTCTGGCGAAATGGATTAGTGATCGCAACCTGTTCTATCCCTCATTCTTTCGTTGAAGTTCTAATCGGTGCGCACATCAATATACTCTCCAACATTTATGTTCCGGCATCCCGGACACAACGGGCATTGATTTCATCGTCACGATTCGCGTGGTAAACGCCTCCATTCTGAAAGAAAATCTCCCATGCCATGTCGGGGAGTTCTGACACCAACGAAGAAGACCAGAATTCACTGGAATCGTCCAATCTGGAATGGGTAACATCTTCCTCTTCCTCGGGGCAACCGTCACAATCGAAACTCCAGCAAGAAGACGACAAACAACCATCACTGGCCCTGCATGAGCCACCGAGGGCCGTCTTCGAACAGTCTTTTATCAACGACCGCAACTCTGAAATAGTGGGTAAGCGCCAATCATCATGCCCCTCTTCAACAAGATCTTCACAATAGACAATAGCATCGTATTGAGTTATGCCGGACTTTTCTTGTGACCACTGCTTATTCGTCATTTCCGTTTCTTTCGTCTCGTCCTCGCCACAGGCAACGACGAAAAGAACCGCCATCATCGCAAGAATGCCGCTCAAGAGTCCTTTCATACTTCTCCTCCTTCCATCGGTTGATGAAAAACGCTATGAATCGATCGATAGTTTTGAGAGGTTACGAGACAGACAGACAGACAGACAGACAGACAGCAATTAATATACCGTAACATATCGTCAAAACAGGGGAAAATCATCGTCCGTCTCCCAAGCAACAGAGGCATGATAACAAAAATAAAAGTCTATGGCAAAAAAAATCGAAGGAATGTTATTTGTGACCCGACAGGTACCGTTCCGCGGCGGTCGCCGCCGCCGCGCCGTCGCCGACGGCCGTCGCCACCTGATAGACTATCTTTTCGACCACATCGCCCGCCGCGAAAAGTCCTGGGGTGCCGGTCGTGCCGTCGGGATTCAATGCAATTCGTCCGGTCGGTGACAGCGTCACGAGGTGCTTGACCGGCTCTGTCTGCGGCGTGTAGCCGACGAAGACGAACACGCCGTCGAATGGATGATCGCTCATCTCGCCGCTTTTGACATTCTTCACGGTGACCGACTCGACGAAATCCTTGCCCGTTATCTTTTCGACGACACTCTCGAGCATCAGTTTGATCTTGGGGTGCTTCCGAACTTCGTCCTGTATTATCTTTTCGGCGCGGAACTCGTTGCGCCGATGGATGATGACCACCTCCGAGGCGAAACGCGTGAGGTAGATCGCCTCCTTGAGCGACGAATCGCCGCCGCCGACCACCGCCACCCGCAGGTTGCGGTAGAAGGCACCGTCGCACACCGCGCAGTAGGAAACGCCGCGCCCGACGAACTCCATCTCGCCCGGGACATCGATCCTGCGCGGCGACGAACCGGCGGCCCAGATGACGCTCCGCGCCGACACCTCGCCACCATCGGAAGTGAGGCGAAAGCCCTCCGCCGTCCTCTCGACCTTCGTCACCGTTCCCATCATCATCTGCGCCCCGAAACGGAGCGCCTGCTTGAACATCAGTTCCGACAGGTCGCCCCCGCTCACCGTCTCATGACCGGGATAGTTCTCCAACTTGTCAGTGAGCGCCATGAGCCCGCCGATGGCCCCTTTCTCGAAGATGACGGTCGAAAGCATCGCGCGGCCCAGATAGATAGCGGCGGTGAGCCCGGCCGGCCCGCCTCCGACGATAGCGACATCATACCTCTGCGACATAGTGAACTCCTGTATATTGTTCCCGGACCTAGAATCTCCCTCCGAATGACACACCACCGACGCCGGTCACTTGCGGCGTCCGCACGATACTGATGCCGACGGGACTCGGGTCGCCATCGTAGGCAGTGCCCCCTTCGACCCGCGCATAGAGTTCCCAGAACAGGTTCCGCACCGGGAAGGAGAGCGTCGTTTCGCCGTAGTACCGCGTCGCCCCGCCCTTCACGGTGAACATCGGCGCCAGCGCGAACTCTTTTTTATGATCCGCTTCACTGTGGGCCGGGAACTGGTAGAGCCCGATCCGGTATTCGAGCGTCAGCCACGGCGCGGCCGACCAGCGATGTTTGAAGAATATGCTCTGGAAATTGCGGCCGAAGGGATACCCGAGCGAGAAGCCGCGATAGGAATAGCCCTCCTCCTGATACAGGTGATGGCGATAGAAACTGAGCGCTGTTTTGGCGTACTCGATGCGGAAGAAGTGATCGTCAAGCGACATCGTGAGCCCCATGAGATAGGCCCGCTCGAAGAAATGAAAGAATACCCACGGGATGGTGAATATCCGGTCCTCCGGCTGCCACGGCGCCGCGATGTCGGTCCCCGCCTCTTGAAAATAGAATCGGAGCGACCGCACCGCGCCATCGGTCCAGCGGTCCATGGGGAGCGATATCGTGAAGTCGAGCGCCGCGTAGCCGTCGTTGTCGAACCGGCCGCGCGTCACATTGTCCTTGCCGCCGAATATCACCTCGGGCATCTCGTGTATCTTGTAGGAGGGGCGCCCCGCGCCGCCGTACAGTTCAGTGCGGGTGACGCCGAGTTCCAACCATCCGACCGGCTGATAGACCATCCGCGCCGCGAACAGAAGCGGGTCCGAATGGTCGCGCCGCTGGTCGAGGAGCCAACCGTTGAGCACCATGAACGACCATTTCCCGAAGAACTCGATCGTTTCCTCGTTCTGGAACTTGACCATCCAGTACGGTTCCGCGTTCGCCGACAGGAGCAGCCCCCACTCACCCGGCCCGAAATTGACGCTGTCACGCCCCCCTTCAATGGAGAACTTGCCCAATTTCACCTTGGCATAGGCGCGGTGTATCTGATGTTCCTGTCCATCATCGCGCCAGATATGACGGAAACTCCAGTAGGCGCTGAACCGCTCACGGATGGTCATGTTCCCGTCCTCGGTGAGGATGCCGTTCAGCCCCTCGTGCAGAGAAAGCCCCGAACGGCCGGGAAGGAAGGTGTCGCTGTTCGCATAGAGCGTCATGCTCCGGAATCCCTGCAGGGGCTGGACATAGGTCCCGCGATCGACCCCCTTGGTGAAAAGAACGACCCGGTCATACCGGTCGAGGGCGGAGAGTGTCTCGCGCAGGGCAGAGGGCGTCGCGGCCATCGGCTCGCGCCGGTAGGACGAGTCGCCGTCAACCATCTCCCAAACGACGGTGTCCTCCGGCAGGATGTTGATGAGCGGGTCGGTGTCTCCCCGCACCGGTTCATGGAATAGGCGCGGCAGAAGAAAGGTGTTACCGGTCGGCCCCGCGGCGAAAAGCGGCGACGCGCCGCATATAAGAAGAAAGATAGAGAGCCACCGCGCCATCATGCCGCCGAGTATACAAAGAAACTGGAAGCAATCCAAATTTTTGGAAAAATTGAATCTGAGAACTCATCGGGTATCATGAACGGGTGTTATGCAGCTCACTAATGGGGTCTCTATGAAACGGATACTACTCTTCACCGCTCTCCTGGTCATTTCGGCCACTCTCTTCGCCGCGGGAGAAGAGAAAAAAAAGGAGACGGAAAAAGACCGCTCCTTTCTCCTTTCCCTCTCGGTACCCTTCCTCGACTACACTTACATAAAGCAACAGGATAACCCCGAAGGTCGGGGTGACGATCTCCTCTCGCTCGGTCTGGAACTGACCTCTCTCGACACCGCCTTCGGCTTCCGGCTGGCCGACATGTTCTATTTGATGGGACGCTTCGGTTTCGGCGTCAAATGGGCGAGCGCCGCCGGTGACCGGATAGATCCGCAGAATGCATTTCTGATCCTCGGGGTCGGGCCGCGGCTGGCCTTCGAAGCGCGCAAACTACTGGCCAATCTGGGAGCATATCTGAGCTATCGGTACGACAACGGTCAACAGATCCGGATGGGGCCGGTTGAGACCGGAGCCAATTATGACGATGACTGGGGGCACACCCTCGCGCTCGAAGGTTACCTCGGCGTCGAATATCTGGTGCTCGACAACTTCGCCGTGGGAGCGAAACTATCTTTGGGCTATTTGCACATATGGAGAGAGCAACTTGTTCAAGACGATCTCGACTTTGTACGCAAGACCGAATTCAACGGCGTTGATCTCGGGATACATGTCAGCACCAGTGTGTTTTTTTAGAGGGAGGATCGCATGAAAAGACTTATTCTCGTCCTTGTCGCCTTTATGGCACTCACCGTCCTTGCGCAGGAGAAACAACCGGTCGAGCCGGCGAAACAGGCGCCCGCGACCGCCGAAAAGATGTTCACCCTCGAAGAACTCGCCAAATTCGACGGCAAGGATGGCCGCCCCGCCTATGTGGCCATCAACGGCATCGTCTATGATGTCACCGGCGTCAAGGCGTGGGCCAAGGGTGAACACGGTAACGGTAAACCCGGCACCGACATCACCCCGCTCATCACCACAAAGTCACCCCACGGCGACAAGGTGACGAAAAATCTAAAGGCGGTCGGCAAACTGAAGAAGTGAGAGGATACGATGTACGAATTCGGTAAAATGCTCGGCTGGGTGAACATCGCCCTGCTCCTCGCGGCGGTCGCCATCTTCCCGGCGCGGAAGTTCCTGAAACCGCCCAGCGGCCTGCTCTCGATCCTGCGCCGCGTCCACCCGTGGGCGGCAGCGCTGCTCGTCGTTTCGGCACTGGCCCATTCGTTCATCGTCTGGGGCGTACCGCAGTTCAACACCGGTCAGCCGCTCCTCGGCGCGATCATCATCTCGATGCTTCTCGCGTGGGTCGGCCCGAAACTCAAAGTGCCGCTCTGGTTCAAACTGCACCTCGTGATGCCGGTCGTCGTGATCGCCTTACTGATCTGGCATTTGTGGTGAACTAGATCAGCACTTCGTCGATGAACTTGCCGTCCTTGTAGAAGAGTTTCCCGTCGGCCGTTATCGTGCCGCCCTGTCGCATATCGCAGAGCATGTCCCAGTGTATCGCCGAGTGGTTCTTCCCGCCCGCCTCGGCCATCGAATTGCCGAGCGCCATGTGGACGGTGCCGCCGATCTTCTCGTCGAAGAGCATGTTGCGCGTGAAACGCTGGATGCCGTAGTTGGTCCCGACCGCCACCTCGCCGAAGCGCGACGCCCCCTCGTCGGTCTTGAGAAGCGCCTGCAGGAGATCCTCCCCCTTGCGCGCCGTCGCTTTGACGACCAGCCCATCTTTAACCTCGAGCCGTATCCCCTCGATCTCTTTCCCCGCGTAGATGCCGGGGAAACTGAAGGTGATGTGGCCATTGATGTTGGTGTCCTCGGGGCTCGTGAAGACCTCGCCGTCGGGGAAATTGACCCGTCCGTCGCAGTTTATCCATTTCTTCCCGGCGACGCCGACGGTGATGTCGGTCCCTTCCGAAACGATGTGGAGCGACTTTTTCGTGTCGAGCCACTTCACCCAGCGTTCCTGCGACTCGCTGACCTTCTTCCATGCGGCCGCCGGATCGTCCTTGTCGAGCAGACCCGCGCCGTAGACGAAGTTCTCGTAGTCCTCGAGGCTCATGTTGGCCTCCTGCGCGTCGGCATAGGTCGGGAACTGGGTGCCGCACCAGCGCAGTTTGCCGGAAGCCATCCGGTCGGAATATATCTTGCGCCAGCCCCCCTGTCCCTGCGCATCGATCTTCAGTCGGTCGGCCGGTATCGCCGCGTTGACCTTCACATTGCGCGCCGCCCATGCCGTCAGCCACACATCGGCCCGCTCGAGCATCTTTTCCAGCATGTAGTTGCCGTTCTTCAATTCCTCGTCGGTGGCGTACTTGAGCCGCGCCTCGGTCGCCTCCTGCGAGGAGAGCATCACCTC
The DNA here is from genome assembly GCA_022711315.1 of bacterium. GTDB lineage: Bacteria > UBP6 > UBA1177 > UBA1177 > JAKLFG01 > JAKLFG01. Next base: position 79,752 of record JAKLFG010000003.1, read on the forward strand.
GACATGGGCGCCCGCCCGGGTCGCTTCGCGGGTCACCGCGACCACCCAAGGCGCCGCGACCTCGTCGGCGCGAACAAAAACGAACTCTCCCTTCTTTACGCGGGTCGAATAGTGGACCAGCACCTTCGCCAGTTTGTCGAGTCTCGGATCGTTCATGACCTGCTCCTATGCTAGATGTTCTCGGTATGATGGTGCCGGAGACCGGGGTCGAACCGGTGCAGGGCTTGCGCCCCGAGGGATTTTAAGTCCCTTGCGTCTGCCAATTCCGCCACTCCGGCACAATAAGTATCTGGTAAGGATGGAGGCGCCTTCCGGATTCGAACCGGAGATGGAGATTTTGCAGACCTCTGCCTTACCACTTGGCCAAGGCGCCCCGGATAAGAGGAAAAAAAATGGAGCGGGAAAAGGGATTTGAACCCTCGACCTCAACCTTGGCAAGGTTGCACTCTAGCCACTGAGTTATTCCCGCTCAGCACAAGCGCTTTTTTTATACGGACTTTTCGACCGCTGTCAACAAATTTTATCTCCTTGCAAACGCCAAACCTTTAAGTACAATCAGGATGCCCGTACAAAAATAAGGAGAGCGCCATGCGTGGTGTCGTGTTCTTATTCACCTTTTTGTCGCTTTTACTGATTTCCTGCGATAATCAGGTGGCGCAGCGCCCCGAGGCGCACAGCGACCAGGACACCGTAGGCCCTGACGACATCGGTGACTTCCCTCTGCTTGCCGACGAGTGGCAGAACGACTTCCCTCCGACCGAGAGCGAGGCTCCCCTCGCCGATCAGGACCCCTTCATGCCGCCGGACGACACCACCGACAACGCGTCGGATGACACCACCGACAACGCGTCGGACGACACCACCGACACCGTACCCGATGATATCCCCGACGAGACGACCGACGAAACGACCGACCATGGACCGGACGAGACCACCGACGAGACCACCGACGAGGTTCCCGACGAGATGAACGACGAGGCCAGCGACAGCATGCCGGAGGAGGATCCCGACCTTGATGAGGCGGTCATCGACGATGCTCCCGTCGAAGATGACCCGCTTCCCGACGACACGGTCATCCCGCCCGACCCCGATATCATACCGGAGACCGATATCTTGCCCGAGCCCGATCAATCCCTCCCCGATCTCGACATCCCGTTCCCCGAAAGCGACATACTTCCCGAAACCGATGTCCTGCCCGAATACGACCTTCTACCGGAACCGGATGGCACCTTCCCCGAGCAAGATGTCCTGCCGGAGTCCGACATCGTGATGCCGGAGCCCGATCAGCCACTTCCCGACCCCGACATGTTACCCGATCCCGATCCCGATACCGATACCGTCACACCCGACATCGACATTGTGTCCGACGCCTGCACCGTTGACGGCGACTGCACCTTCGGATACCGCTGCGATACCACCACATCGCCTCGCGCCTGCCTCTTTGCGAGCACCTGCGACAACGATTTCGACTGTCAGAACTACCAGACCTGTCAGGTGGTCGGCAACTGGAAGGAATGTCGCTTCGACCTGAGCGACAGTTGCGAGACCGATGCCGACTGCGCGCCGGGCGAGGTCTGCGAGACGGTCATCCTCGGCTACAAGGTCTGCCGTTCCATGAACAAATGCCTCACGAGCGAAGAATGCGCCGCGAATGAGGTCTGTGACTGGACCGGCTCCTACTACGACTGCGTCGCGGTCTGCACGGTCGACACCGACTGCGCATTCGGCTACCAATGCATCGCCGGAACCCCCTACAACCAGTGCGAGTACGCCAACGAGTGTCAGAATGACGCCGATTGCCCCGCCTTCCGGACCTGCGAACCGTCAGGCAACTGGATGCAGTGCATCCTCTCACTCGGCGGTGGCCTCTGCCTGAATGACACGAACTGCGACCCGAGCGAATACTGCGATCTTTCACTCGGCTTTTTCGGGACCTGCAAATCGCGGGACCAGTGCGCCATGGACGCCGACTGCGGCGACAATATGATCTGCGAATTCAACGGCACCTACAACGAATGCGTTCCGACGAATCCGAAGCAGTGCCTGTTCGACTTCCAGTGTCCGGACGGCTGGATATGCGCCGATAATGTCTGCACTCCTCAGTACGCCGGCGCCTGCGCCGAGATCGAGGGGATGTGGCAGGTGCTCATCAGCACCTCGTTCCTCTTCACGCAGGGAAATTCCTACGAGTTCATACCCAAGGACGGTTGCGCCGGATCGGTAAGACCGGAAGGTCAATCGGTCGCGACCGGCAGTTTCTCACAGACGGCGGCGAAACAGTATGATATCACCATGCTCCTGTTCTTCGACTGCGAGGCGTCGATAACGCTGAACGCCGTCATGCAGGTGACCTGCCCGAGCGGCAGCGCGACGCTTATACGGAGCAACTGACCCGGGGATCCGGGCCGATCAGTTATCGGGAAGTATCGCGTCCTCGTCGGTCTCTTCCGGCATCGTGTCCCACGCCGCCGAAACGACCTGCAGACAGGCACCGCCCGCCACCGGGGTCGACTCATAGGTCTCGCCGTTGATGACGACCTCCACCAGCCGCACGCCGTCAAGATGGCCGCGCGATGCGCCGGTCATCCAATCCTCCTCGTCAACGACCAGATCGTCGATGATAAGATCGCCGGAATGCTGGAAGAAGACCTTCTGGAGCGCCGTGTCGCCGAGATCCTGCACGACAAGGACGCACTGCGGGCAATCGACATAGTTGGTGCCGGCCAGATCGTAGGTCCCCGCCGCCTGCGCACCCCAGAATTCGAGATAGAACGAATCGGCGACGGAGGTTCCGATGTTGTCGACCAGACCGCCGACATAGAGGTTGGCCATCTCGGGATCGCCGACTATGTCCTTCGCGCTTACCGGCGTGCAGTCGATGCAACCGGTGCCTTCCGCGTTGCACTGTTCGCCCTCTTCGCAGCCGTCGCCGCACACACCGCCGCACCCGTCGGAACCGCAGACCTTGTCGCCGCAGTCGGGAACGCAGATGGTGTCCCAGGTACCCTCTATCTCGTAGCAGTTACCACCGACGACCGGGGTCGATATGAAGGTGCCGCTCTCGATGGTCACCTCTATGAGACGCGCCGAGATGCTTCCCTTCGACTCCATGGTACCGGTCTTCACCTCGCTGATCTCAAGAGCGCCGTCATACTGGAAGTAGCGTTTCGTGATGGTGTTCTGTTCGGCGTCGATATCCTCGTAGGCAAGGGTGCATTCCGTGCAGGAGGAGAAGTTGGCGTTCGCGCCCGCGCCGAGGTCATAGGACCCCACGGTCAGTGCCGTCTTGACGGTGGTGGCGTCGACATAGAACTGGATCGAGAAGAGATCGGGCAGAGCGGCATCGCCGAGGTCCATCGAAAAGGCGCCTTCATAGAAACCTTCCACGATGGCGATATCCTGCACCGTCACCTTGGTACAGTCGCCGATGACGAAGGTATCATCGTCCGGCGTCTCTTCGGTGTCGGTCAGCAGATCGTCGGTGACGACATCGTCGGTAACGGTCCCGTCGGTCACCACATCGGTGTCGGCGACGGTGTCGATGTCGGCGTCTTCCTTGTCATTGTCGTCGCAAGCGACGAACAGCAGCGCGAACAACAGCGCCGCGCACAGGGTGAACCACTTGGTCATGTATGCCTCCTTGCTAAGGGTTGGGGGACCTATTTCTTCCGGAACATCCGGTAGTACGAAAAGATGAGCAGGGTAACGATGCTGCCCCACGACAGCGCCATGAAGATGATCGCTTCGGTGTTCATGCCGCACCTCCCGCCGACCTGTCGTTCTTCATCCATCTGGCCGCGTACATAGTGAGCGCGATGATCGCCGCCAGTCCGCCGAAGACCAGCAGGCGCGCGCCCCAGATGTAGGGCTTGTCGGCCTCCGCCACCCCCTCCATGAGTATCGTCGGGATGAACTGCTGGTAACTCCACGCGCCGAGTATCGCGAAGAGATAGAGCGGCGTCACATATTTGATGATGAATTTGTAGGCGGACGGTATACGGATGTCGGCCCCCTGATGCATCTCCTCCCACGCCTTTTCGATGCCGATCACCCAGCCGAAGATGATCGTCTCTACCGTGGCGAACAGCACGAGGAACACCGTACCACCCCAGAAATCGAGTTCGTCGACAAAACCATGACCGAGGAAGAATATCGCCGGCTGGCAGGCAAGGAAGGCGATGAGGCCGAGTATGCCGGTCGCCTTTTTACGGCTCACTTTGAGTTCGTCCTGCATGAACGACATGGCGGGCTGCACCATCGAGACCGACGAGGTGATGCCCGCGATGAAGAGCAGCAGGAACCACACCCCCGCGAACAGCGCCCCGAGCGGTATCTTACCGAATATAAGCGGCATCGTCACGAAGCCGATATTGAAGAGTCCGCTCTTGGCGACCTCCATCGTACCCGCCGCGCCGAGAAAGACGAAGGCGGCCGGGATGACCACCGAACCGCCGAGAACGACCTCGCAGAATTCGTTGGTGGACGCAGCCGAAAGCCCCGAGAGGACCACATCGTCATCCTTTTTGAGATAACTGGCGTAGGCGATGATGACCCCCATGCCGATGGAGAGGGTGAAGAATATCTGTCCCGCCGCCTCCAGCCAGACCTTGGCGTTCCCGAGACTCGCGAGGTCGGGGGTATAGATGAAGTTGAGCGCGTTGGTGATGGAGAGTTCGGGCTGGGCCGGGTCGGGAGTGCCGAGCGATAGGGTGCGGATGACCAGCAATACCGCGAGTATCAGCAGTATCGGCATCCCGATGCGAGAGAGTTTCTCGATACCACCCTGTATGCCGCGGTAGATGAAGTAGAAATTGAGCAGGAAGGTGATGGTGAAGAAGATATAGGCGGTCCAGATGCCTGAAAAGTGCTCGTTCGCGACAAGCCCCTGATAGCCCGACAGGAACGCCTTCATCCCCTCTTGATCGCCCATCGTCGTCAATTTCCCGGTGAAGGCGAAGTATGCGTAGGCGAGCGTCCACGATTCGATGAAGGTGTAGTAGACCAGAATGATGAAAGGACCCATTATCCCGATGGCGCCGAGGATGCGGGCGACCATGCTGTTGCGCGTCACCGAGGCGAATATCGAGGTGGCGGTACCGAAGCCACGCTGACCGCCCATCCGGCCGAGTGTCCATTCCATCCACATGAGCGGGATACCGAGCAGGAGGAACGCGATAAGATACGGTATCATGAAGGCGCCGCCGCCGTTCAGGGCCATCTTCGCCGGATAGCGCAGGAAATTGCCCAGACCCACCGCGCTCCCCGCGACCGCGAGGATGACGCCAAGTTTCGAACCCCAGTGTTCTCTCTGTCCAGCCATGAAAAGCCCCCGATGAATGGCGTAACCGGTCCCACCCTAGCAGAAAAGGGGCGGAATGACAACAATTTCAATCGAAGTGCAGCGACTTCCGCGCGAAGGTCAGGACGAAGACCTTGTCGGCGCCGTTATTCTTGAGGAGCGTCGCTATCTCGTTGGCGGTGGTGAGGGTCGTCGCGACATCGTCGATGAGGAGGAACCGCTTGCCGGTCACCGGCCGGGTGAGGGCGAAGGCGCCTGACAGGTTCCGTTTCCGTTCTTCCAACGAAAGTTCGGCCTGCTGTTTGGTCCGCTTCACCTTTTTGATGGTGTGGGGATCGAGGAACATACCGGCCCGCCGTGCCACTTCGTCGGCAAGCACCGCCGCCTGATTGAAGCCGCGCAGGAAAAGCGCCATGCGGCTCATCGGCGGGAACACCACGCGATCAGCTATCCGCATGGCGTCGGGCACCCGGTCGCCGAGCCACCGCCCCATCGCGACCGCCGTGCGATAGATCGGACCGTACTTCATCGTCGTGACCGCCTTGGCGACCGCGCCGGCGTAGATGAAGGGACTCTCCGTCGCATCGAAGGAGAATTTCCGGCCGCGGCAGAAGCGGCACCCGCCGTCATCTTCGTTCGACCGCGGGATGAAACCGCCGCACCGGGGACAGGGGCGCGCCAGAGCAAGGGCGTACGGGGCACAGTCGGCACAGAATATCTCGTCGCATGGTATCATGACGCCGCAGGAAAGACATGAGGCCGACACGATGGGAGAGACCTTCACCAGCCGCCTCCCGTTCCTTCGGTCTCGCTGCGGAATATGAGCGGTGCGGTGTAGCAGGCGATGTAGAGATCGCCAGAGACATGGCCCGACTCGAACAGCAGATCGAGCAGGCGCTGGATGCGCCCTTGCCGCGCTTCGGATACGGATCCGTTACGATATTCGTGGTAGAAGCGCTTCGGATTGGGAACGATGGAGGCGAGCCACGCCGCTTCGTGCGGCAAAAGTTCTTCGGGCAGTTTGCCGAAGTAGTGCTGAGCCGCCTGACCGATGCCGAAGATGCCCGGCCCCCACTCGATGACATTGAGGTATATCTCGAGTATCCGCTCCTTGGAAAGGGTAGCGTCCAATTCCACGGAGAGCAGAAGTTCGCGGAATTTCCGCAGGATCGTTTTGTTGCGGGTCAGGAAGAGGTTCTTGACGAGTTGCTGGGTTATGGTCGAACCGCCGCGCAGTTCGTGGCGCGTAAGATTATCCTTGAAGGCGGCGTCCATCTCGGCGAAATCGATCCCGTGGTGCAGGAAGAAGCCGGCATCCTCCGACAGCACCACCGCGCGCGGCACATAGGGGGGAAGCAAGGCGAGCGGCGCGTAGGTGAACTTATTGTTCTTCACCTCGACCCGGAACGCGGCGCCGGTGTCGTCGGTGAAGAAATAGTCGAATCCGCTCCGGTACCGTTCGAACCGATCGGACAACTGTTTCACCCCATCCAACGAGCCGGTGATGGCTATCGCTTCGAGCGCGATGTCGCCGGGCAGGAGCTCACCCGCCGCCGCGAGCGACACGCCGATCGTCCCCTCCATCAGGAACCCGTCGAACAGGCGATTCTTCACGAGCGTCGCGAGCAGGTTGAGCGGAAGATCCTTCATGTCCACCGAAAGGTCGAACCGGCGCTCCGCCAGCGTACCGTGCGCATGGACCTCCATCCCGCCGGGCGAGAAGACCAGATCGTTGAAGAACGCCTTCCGCTTGGCCACATCGATCGATACGATCCCGTAGACCCGCAGGAGCGGCAACGAGAACGGCTCGACATCGAGGAAGGGATGGGATATCGCGATCTCCGAGAACGAAAGATCGATCGAAAGTTCCGCCTGCCCGCCTTCCGCGGAGAGATCGGCGGTCCCGTCGAGCAATGCCCGCGCATAGGTCCGTTCGTCGGGGAGCCACGGCCGGAGATACGGTTCGGCGGGGAACCGGTTGAACACGGCGCTCAGGCGACGGTTATCGCGGGAACCGGAAAGGAGCACGAAGGAGTCCCCCTCACCGCCCTTCGGTCTCACCGATGCGTTCAGTGCCTCGCCGCGCAGGTCGGCCGACAGATCGACCTCAAGTCGCCGATCGTCCACGAGGACCGACAACGATCCGACCTCCAGCGAGAGCGAGGGCGGCTTTTTAACGATGTCCGGTCGGGATCTTTCCGTTCCGGTCTCTTCCTTCACCGCGACGAGGATTTCGACAGCCTGCCGCGGGTCGACCGTACCCCGTTCGCATATGGCCTCCAACGCTTTCTCTTTGCCCTGCAACAGACTTCTCAGCCCCGAAACGGAACAGTCGCCGAGTGAGAGCAGGGCGCCCTCCCCGCGCGGCCCCGCGACGCTCACCGTGTTGAAATATATCGCGGGCGGCAGGACGGACACCGATGAGATGTCGTACGACACCTTCACCGGGAGCGACGAGAGACGGGCGTCGATCATCGCCCCGATACGGGCGGGGAGATAGACGGTCTTCACAAAAAGTATGGCGGCGACCACGGCGAACAGCACCGTACCGGCGAGCGCCAAAAGAAGTATCCGTCGTCTCATGCACCCTCATCGGTGAAATGGCGCCTCATTATGAAAGAGCCGACGCAAAAAGCAAGAAATAGGCCCGCTACCGCACAGCGCAAAAAACTTTATTTCCCGTTCGCACCACGCTATAGTACCTCCACTGTTCATTTATCTATCGGGAGGCGCCGCCATGTTCATCTACGACCGCGTGATACAGGAGCCGGGAAAGTACTCGTTCGCCATTGATGATCTCGGACCCTGCACCGTCCAGACACCGCTCAAGGGCGGCCTGTTCGTGGGCGACGACGATCAGGTCGTCTTCTCGAGTCAGGTGCGGAATCTCCGCAAACTCATCGCTTCGAAGTATTTCCCCGCGTTCCAGAAGGCGGGGCCGCGCGAGAAGATATTCCACGACCCGTCATGGAGCCGCGCCGCCATCGTCACCTGCGGCGGGCTGTGCCCCGGCCTCAACGATGTCATCAAGGGACTCGTCAACATCCTGTGGTGGAGTTACGGCATCCGCACCATCTACGGTCTCAAGTACGGGTATCAGGGACTTTCGCCGAAATACCACCACGCGCCGCTCATCCTGACCCCCGAGGTGGTCGACGGCATCCATGAAAAGGGCGGGACCATACTCGGCTCGTCGCGCGGCAATCAGGATGTCGGGGAGATGGTCGACACGCTCATGCGGATGCACATCAACATCCTCTTCTGCATCGGCGGCGACGGCACACTCAAAGGGGCCCGCGACATCGCGGTCGAGGCGCAGAAACGCAAACAGCCCATCAGCGTCATCGGCATCCCCAAGACGATAGACAACGACCTCGCCTTCGTCGAAAAGACCTTCGGCTTCGAAACGGCGGTGTACCAGACCTTCGATGTCGTTTCGAGCGCCCACAACGAGGCGGAGGGCGCCTTCAACGGCATATCGCTCGTCAAACTGATGGGGCGTGACTCGGGCTTCATCGCCGCCGCCGCGACGATCGCCAACTCGCTCGTCGATTTCTGCCTCATCCCGGAGATAGACTTCGAACTCGAGGGGGAGACCGGCCTGCTCGCCGCCGTCGGGCGCTGTCTGGAGAAGAACCGCCACGCGGTCATGGTCGTCGCCGAGGGGGCGGGGCAGAAGTTCTTCGCGGGCGATAAGACGAAGGACGCATCCGGCAATGTCCTGCACAAGGATATCGGCCTGTTCCTCAAAGACGAGATGAACCGGTACTTCAAGTCGAAGAAACTCGATTTCTCCATCAAGTACTTCGACCCCTCCTACCTCATCCGGAGCGTCGCGGCGCAGGGGACCGACGCGATATTCTGCCACCTGCTCGCCGAACACGCGGTCCACGCCGCGATGGCGGGGAAGACCAACTGTCTCATCGGCCACTGGAACAACTTCTTCACCCATGTGCCGATAGCGCTCGCCACCATCGAGCGGCGCAAGATATACCCCGAAGAAGCGCTCTGGAAAGGGGTGCTCTGTTCGACCAATCAGAACGACTATTTTCAGGCAAAGTAGTCCGGCGTCTGCATCGCCGGCAAAAAATTGACTCGCTCCCCCCTTCACGGCATGGTAGGGACCATGAGCGTACTGTTCGCCATCATCTATATCCTCGGCGCCGGGCAGGGGGCATTCCTCAGCGTTCAGCTTTTCCTGCGGCCCGAGAACCGGCGCGCCAACCGCCTTCTCGCGGTGTTGCTCGGCATCTTCGCCCTCAACCTCTTTGAGTTGTTCCTCGAAGAGCTGGGCTACTATCACCGCTTCCCTCACATGCTCTGGAGTTTCACCTCGGCGCCGTTCCTCTACGGCCCGCTGATATTCCTCTACGCCGGGACGCTCACAGGCCGCCTCCCGCGCCTCAAGGCGATCTATCTGCTTAATTTTGTTCCTTTCTTTCTCCATTTCGCGACGATCCTCCCCTTCTACCTCAAGAGCGGCGACTTCAAGATAGCGGCTTACGATCATTACCTCGTTTCGGGTTTTCCGACCACCTTCAAGCCGCTGTTCACCTATTCGCTGAAACTCATCCACTACGGCCTTTATCTCGGCCTCACGCTGGGGCTCATCGCCCGCTACCGCCGCGAGATGGCGGAGCAGTATTCGGAACTTGACCGGCTCGATCTCGGCTGGCTAAAACTGCTGGTCATCGTCAACCTCGCGATGATCGGCCTCTTTCTAGCCACCGTCGCCGGTCACGGACTTGAACTCATCACCATGACCCACGGCATCACCCGCATCAGTTACCTCTGGGACACCGCACTCATCTACACCGTCGGCATCCTCGCGATGCGGCAGGCGCCGATATTCAACGACTACCGGCGGATCATAGAACCCGTAGCAGGCCGCGATGAATCGCCGCCCCTACAACCCGCCCCTCACCCTTCACCGCTCACTGTTCACGAAACCAAAGTAAAATACGAAAAGAGCCGTCTGGACGATCCGATAGCCGACGCCTATCTCGCCGAGCTGACCGCCTACATGGAAAAGGAGAAACCCTACCGCAACAGCGAACTGACGATACGGGAACTGGCCACCGCCATCGGGCTGACCGAACATGTCCTCTCGCAGGTCATCAACGGTCGCGCCGGAGCGAATTTCTTCACTTTCGTCAATAATTTCCGCATTGAAGAGGCACAGCGACTCCTCGCCGACCCGTCGCGCAAGGAGGACAATATCCTTGCCGCCGCGTTCGAGTCGGGCTTCAAGTCGAAGTCGCACTTCAACACGCTTTTCAAGAAAACGACCGGCCTCACCCCGCGCGAATTCCGCCGTCAAAAGGTCGGCCGCTAGCCGCTCCCGAGGTTTCAGAACCTTTATTTTGTCCTCACCGGCGCGCCAGAACGAAAAAAACCGAAAAGAACGGTCTGGTGTATCCGAGAAACATTCTTTCCCGATGGAGGAAGCACCATGTTGAAATTCAGTTGGGCGATCCCGGCGATGATCCTGACCCTTACCCTCGTCTCGTGCGCCGTCGAAGAGGAGCCGGGCGAAACGCTCGACGACCTGACCGTGACCGACACGGCGACCGGCGACGATTCCAGCACATCGGCCACCTGCGGCGACAGCATCACCAACGGCGGCGAGGTCTGCGACGGCGACGCGGTCGATTGCACGACGCTGGGCGATTTCACCGGCGGCTTTGCCTCCTGCAAGACCAACTGCACCGGCTACGACACCACCAACTGCGTGAAAGAGACCACCGGCGACGACACGGCCGTCACCGACAGCGACACCCCCGGCGCGACCGACGACGGCACGGTCGCCACGGACGAAGATCCCGGCGTGTTCGATAAGAACGCCGGCGGCTTCTGGACCGACCCCGACACCTACCTCATCTGGGAAGAACCGATGGGCAATCAGGGGGCTGGCGGCGTCGGACCGACCCACGCGGCATCGGAGACCTATTGCGCCAACCTCGTCCTCGCCGGAGCAAAGGATTGGCGGCTCCCGACCATCGACGAACTGCGGACACTGGTGCGCGGCGTTTCGACCACCATGACCGGCGGGAAATGCCCCACCACCGAAGCGTGCACCAATCAGGACACCTGCAATAAGGACAAGGACAACACGCAGGGGTTCGGCAACTCGTGCCTCGGCTGTCAGGCGCTCGCCGACACCTACGACCCCGCGTTCAGTTACCTTGAATCGTCCGACTGTCAGCTCTCCGACCGCCAGCTGACCAATCTGGAATGCTACCGCGTCAGCCGCCTCACCGGTCCCTGCGACGGCGACTGGTCCTCCACCCCGAACACCAGCACCACCGGTACCACCTCCAAAGCCTTCTGGTACCTCAACTTCAAACGCGCCCTCATCAACAGCGACGCCGACATGCTGAGCGGCGCCAACTGGGTCCGCTGTATCCGCGCCGGCACCGCTGAGGACATCCCCGACGGCCAGACCGACTATCCGCCGGTCGCGTCGGGCGAATGTATCCGCGACCTCGACTGTCCCATCGAGAAATACTGCGTCGAGAACCAGTGCATCCTCATCCCCGAGGATACCTGGCTCGACAGCGCGAGCGGGCTCCGCTGGCAGACCTTCCCCACGAAAAAGACCTGGACCGAGGGCGACGCCTACTGCGACGCGCTGGATCTGGGCGGTTCAGCCGACTGGCGGCTCCCGACCATCGACGAACTGAAAACACTCTCGACCTGCGCCGCGACCGACGCCTGCGGCATCACCGATGCGTGCGCCGGCTACACCTCCTGTAATGGCGGCAGCGCCGACTGCAAAGGGTGCGCGTCGGGCAACTATCTTCCCGAGATACTGGGACTCGACATCCAGAACCACTGGTCGGCGACCGAAGAGGCGCAGACCGCCACCGAGAACGCGTGGACACTCAATTTCAGCACCAGCAAGGTAGAATATCTCGACAAAGGCTGGGAATTCACCGTCCGCTGTGTGCGGTAAAGGAGGCACCTGATGCGTACACTTATTCTTATCGCCACGCTCTTCATCGCGATGACGCTCACGGCGGCGGTCACCGTTGAGGGCGACACGCTCGGCCCCGAGGTCTCGAAGATCGGCGACCGCGAACTCAAGTGGGAAGACGGCGCCCACGACTTCTTCGTGATGTTCAAGAGTCTTCTTTCGCGCCAGTTCGACACCGCGTCGAGCCAGACCAACATGCAGCCCGATACCTGTCTGGACGGTTCGACCTTCACCCTGCAGGACTTCAACATTCCGCCCGACGCTTACATCACCGACGCCTTCCTCATCTGGAACGGCGCGGTGGCGCTGGAGGCGCTCGACGCGGCCACCGACAACACCGTCACGCTCAGTTTCACCGGGGCCGGCGGCGCGTCGCTGGAACGCGAGATAACGGCGGGCGAACCGCAGATGCTCGGCGGTGAAAAAAGCTTTTCGTTCGAAGGGACGCGGATCCCGAGCCAGATCGTCAACGCGGACCACACCGGCTATGTCGATAGCGAACTCGCCTACTTCACCTACCGCGTCGATATCACCGACTTCTTCGCCGAACTGCACGCCAAAGGGCGCGAACTGGGGCTCGCCGACGGCGCGAGTCTGGTGGGTGACTACACCGTTTCGGGGCTCGACTGCACCGCGGAGCAGGTCCCCTATCTCCAGAACACCTCGCTGGTGAGCAACTGGGCCATCGTCTTTGTCTACACCTCCAACGCCCCCGGCATGAACCCGAAGAAGATATACCTCTACAACGGACTCAAGCTCTATAACCACGAACAGACCCCGGTGGTCGTATCGGGCTTCCAACTGCCCGACAGTCCGGTCGTCCGCCTGACGCTGATGATGTCGGAAGGCGATTCGGACCTCTATGTCGCCGACGCCGAACATATGATCCCCGAAGGACTCGATTTCCGCGGCAGGCCCGATCTGCCGTGGGCGCCGATCTTCAACATCTGTCATCCGCACCGCGCGCCGATGGCCTTCGGGCAAAAAGGCTACGACGACATCTTCAATTCGATATCGAGTTTCTACAACTGGGACGGCGAACAGGCCTACTGCATCGGCGGGCTCACGAGCGCTCCGGGAGACACCGACCCGGCGACGGCGGAGTGGGCGATCGATGTCGATACCTTCATCCTGCGGCCGACCGACTTCCCCGGCCATTTCACCACCGGCGACACCGATCTCGAATTCAATATCCGCGCCAATCAGGATCTGGTGGTGACCAATCTGATGGTCGTATCGGTCGATACCAAGCCCGCGTCGTTCGACATACCCGAGAAGGAGGAGAAAAGTTACTGTTCCTGCACCGACGCCGCCCTTTCGTTCTGCGACGATTCGCCCTTCTATTACCTCATCCGGGTGGAGAACTGGGGCGAGGCGGTGGCAGGTCAGGTCACCGTCCGCGACGCGATCCCCAGTGAGGTCGACTACATTCCCGGCACCACCGAGATCGGCTACGACGCGGTCGGGAACGGTGAACCGCAGTGGCAGACGGTCCCCGACGACGCGGGGACATCGCCGGTCGTGGCGGGGCTCGCGGTC
>JAKLFG010000030.1 GCA_022711315.1 bacterium
AAGGCGACATGGCGGGGGTGGGCCGATATGACATTCATCGGCGTATGCGGGCCGAGATAGCGCTCGATATCTACCGCGTCGAGATCGGGCGATGGCAGACGGTCGAGCGGCGTGATAAAGGGACGGTCGGGAGCGACGAGCACCAAGCCTCCCCTCCGGAAGGCGGTCCCCGGTATATCGTGCAGATCGTCGCCCGCCGCGTGACGGCGGACGATATCGAGCAGGGTCTCTTCCCCCTCGCCGCGCACGGCGATGTCCAGCGCCGGGAATTCCTTCAGCGCCTCCTCGGCGTCGCTTGAGGGGTAGGCGCCGCCCGCGACGATGAGCGCGCCGGGCGCCGCGGCGCGGATGGCGGTGAGATGGCGCGTCAGGAGGGGTTTTTCGAAGGTCATGAGCGACAGCCCGAGGAGATCGGGCCGTTGCCGTTCGATGGCGGCGATCAGCGCCCGGTCGGCATCTTTCTCGACCCGCAGGTCGAGCAGGGAGACCGTAACGGCTTCGCCCAGTTCGCGCTTGAGGTAGGCCGAAAGAGCCATCAGGCCGAGCGGCAGTTCGAGATTCTGGTGCGCATGCAGAGGAACGAAAGGCTTTATCAGAAGAACCCTAACCATACAGCGACCCGGCGAGAAAGACGATGCCCGCGCCGGCGAATAACAGGCGGTACCGGGCGCGGTGACGCAGGAACCGGTCGGTATCGTGCCTCCCGGCGATCAGGAAAGATGCTGACAGCACATGCCCCGCCGAAGCGACAAGGAAGGGGGTGAGGCGCAGGGGATCCTCGCCGGTGATAGCCAGCATGCCGAGCGTCACAAGGGCGGCCAGTGTCGCTCCCAGATGGATGATCACCCAGCGCTGCGTTCCGAACCGGACCGCGCCGCTCACGATGCCCGCTCTCTTGTCGGCGTCGTGATCTATCAGTTCATGGTTCACATGACCGGCGGCGAGTAGGAGCGCGAAATAAAGAGAAAGGAACAGCGATCGATCGTCGGGTTCGCCGATGAGCGCCCAGCCCTGCTGGAACTGGGTGATGCCGACGGCGACATGCAGGATCGTCCCGGCGAGCGGGACATATTTCGCGCCGTATCGCGGGAACGAATAGAGTCCCCAGAGAAAGAAAACGCCCAGCGCGTACGGGATGGCGACAGGCCGCAGAAAGGCGAAGATCGATAGCGCCGCCGCAAGCGTCAGTGCCGTGACGGTCGCATAGGCGCGCGCCGTAGCAAAGCCATCGACCGCAAGTCGTGGGTTTGCGGCGTCATCGCGCAGGCCGGCCCAACTGTTGAATGCGTATATCGAAACGATGAGCAGATACGAGGCGACAAGGCCGGCGATCACGCCGACCTCGATCAAGTAGGGGAGGGCGGGTGCCGCCATGACCGAGCCGATGATGGTGAAACTGGTGATGAGGAGCGCTTCGGGGAGCCGGTAGGGGGCCAGAAGCGCTTTCATTGACCCTCCGAGAAGCGGAACACGATGGTGTTCGGTCCCTCGAATACCTTGCGGAGGAGAGGGGAACCCTCCAGTTGCGAGAGGGAGAGGCGATCTTTTTTCAGTTCCATCCCCTTATGGTAGACGAGCGCCGTGACGCCGTATGCGCGGAGCCGGGCGATCGCCTCCGCCTGCGGGAGTTTCATGGTCCAGTGGTAGAAAATGACGCGCGGGGTCGGAAAGTAGCCGTTGAGCCCGCTCACGGTCGAGCGGCGGTGGGAGGACTGCCAATAAAGATAGATGAGTTCGCGGTTGTACTGGAACAGGTCGTCCCAACTGCTCGTGAACATCGAGACCTCCCGGATGAGTGGACGCGGCTCATGTTCCGATCGGGTCACGAAGTCACGCGGGTCGATCCGTTCCCAGAGTTCGGGGTCGGTGAGGTCCATATTGAAGGTGGTCGGCAGGTCGACAAAGACCTCGCCGGGTGCGGTCGTCGCGGCGAATTCGAGGTAGTCGGCGGGCGCCGGGATGTAGGCGGCGACCGGCCAACGCTTGAACGGCATCGGGATGTTCTCGATGCCGTGGATGAGGAAGACGGCGGCGACGAGCCCGAAGGCGGCGGCCCGTTTTTTCTCGAGATACCGGGCGAACAGCCGGTCGAGCGACAGTCCCGCGCAGACCGAAAGGGCGAACAGGACGAGGAAATAGGCCCGGTTGGTGACGCGCAGGTAGGAAAGTATCGGGATCCATGTGTAGAAGGGATAGAGCGGCGCGGGCGGCTGGATCTTCGCCTGCGGGTGGTACAGGAAATTGGGGCCGAACGCGAACACGAAGCCCCCGATGAGGATGAGCAGGAACAGCCATCGGTCGCGATTCCATGCCCGAAGACCGTAGATGCCGAACGCCGCGAGCAGAAGCCCGATGAAGTTGCGGTGCCGCACGAAGCCCCAGTTCTGCGGCAGGTCTATGAGTCCGCCATAGATAGGGTTCTCCGGCAGGGCGGCGATGAGATCGAACGGCATGAGCGAGGTCATTCGCGCGGTGTAGAGTAGTTGGAACGGGTCGTTATAGTGAAGAAATAACGCGGTATGCAGGTAGAAAAGCAGATAGGGGAGCGGTAGCAGGATATAGAGCGTGGCGGGGGCGACCGCCCGGCGGAGCGGTATCGTGACGCCCTGCTTCCAGTGGTGAAATAATACGATGGCCGCCAGAAGCACCGTCTGATAGATGAAGACATACAGCGAGAAATATATCTGCATGCCGCCGACCGCCGCGACACCCCAGAGCAGGGCGTCGTTCCGTTCACGGAAATGGCGTACCAGGAGCGTCGCCGCCGCCAGCGGGAGAAGATAGAAATAGATGATGGAGTCGTCGATGTGGGCGAAGGTCATGTTGCAGCAGGAAAAGGCGAAACCGGCGAACAGGGCGCCGGGGAACGGTCGCATGAACAGCGCCGCGAACCGATACACCGCCCACGCGGTGAGCGCGAAGATGAGGGAGAGGTACAGGTAAAAGGTCCAGATGTCGGTAAGGCCGAGCAGTTTAAGGAACAGAAAGAGCGCGCAGCAGCCGGGCGCCGCCTCGCCGTAGGAGAACACCTGCGGCACCGGGTACATCGCCAGCCCGATGGCGGGGTCGAAGAGGCGCTCGAAGAACAGGCGGTACTGGTGCGATATCGCGATGAGAAGCCATGAATCGCAGTTGCCCGGAAGCGCCCCGTTCAGAGGGAACTGGAGAAAGAGAAGACCGAAGAAGGAGAGATAACCGAGGAAGGTGAGGATATCGCGTTTCATGCGTTCAGAACCTTAACGGCATGAGGTGGATGGCGAACAGGAGTATCAGCGAAAGCGCCGCGTAGTAGCCGGTGAACAGTTTGCCCGCCGGTGGGACGGCGCGGGAAAGAAGGAGGAGCGGCGCCGCGGAAAGGAAGAGTATCGGCGTCGCGACGGCGACAAGATCGACCCCCGTGAAGGGGCGATCGTATGGCGGGACGACCACGCCGATGAAGAGGGCGTACCAGAAGACGATGCCGGCGATGACCGCGACCGCGCCGCGCAACGAAAGAAGGTCACGAAGCGACCGCAGGATCTCAGGCAGGAGCAGGACCGCGAGGACAATGAGCGAAAGCGACAGGAACTGCAGAGCGTAGAACTGCTGAGGTCGGAACATCGACTCCAGCCGGAACACCGCATCGTGCTTCGGGTCGACCGAGAACCAGCAGAGTCCCGCCGAAAGGAACGCGCCGTAGAACGCGATGACGGTGTTCAGTATCGTTTTAGGGATACTGCGCGAGAAATACCACGATATGCCGATAGTGCCGATGAGGAGCGTGAGGAGTTCGGGGAACATGAGAAAATTCTTTTCGTGGCCGTAGTGGAGCGTGAGCAGTTCCCGCGCTATCTCGAACGGGTCGCTCGATACGAGATAGTTCAGCCGGAACTCATGGCCGCCCAAAAGCGCGTAGAACGGCGGGATGAAGAGTATGACGCCGCCGAGAGCGAGCAGGTTGAGTTTTTCGAAGGGTGCGTGGAGTATGCGCCGGTAGCACATCGAGAAAAAAAGGAAGACATAGGTGTACCAGAGGAAACGATGGAGCGCCACGATCATGCTGGTGTTGTCGGCGAGTATACGCATCTCGACGAACACCCGGCCGGCGGCGAACAGTTCGAATACCATGAAGAAGATGAGCATCCGCCAGTGGAGCGACGGGCGTTCCCCGGTCAGGACCGATCGTAGGTTCATGCTCCTCCCGCGCCGATCAGGCCCGCCACGACAACGATAATGATGCCGACGATGGCCGCGAGGGCGCTTCGTATGAGGCGAGTATACAGGAGCGGCAACGATTTTTCAAGCGGGCCGCGCGCGAGGTGGTACAGGAGCGTTGCCCCGGTGAGGGCCGGGAGCGCGAGAAGGATCGGCAGGTCAAGCAGTATAAGGGCGGTCGCGGCCGCGATGAAAGAGAAGAGCGAGAGGACGCAGAGCGTTCTCAGTGACAGCACGGCGAGGATGGAGCGGCGGCCCGCTGCGGCGTCACCACCGGGGTCGCCGATGTCCTTGAACGCCACGACACCGAGCGCCACGAGGATGAGAACGGCGCCAAGCGGTGCGCGGGAAGGGTGCGCGGTGATGAAGAAGGGGTGCGCCATCCCCCATGCGGTCACCGCGATGGCGATGACCGGGTGGTTCTTGAGTTCGAACGGCGCCGCCGAGTAAAGGGTGCCGAGGAACACGACCAGCAGCGCGAGGAAGAGCGACGGACCGGTGAACAGCACGATGGACCCGGCGACCGCCAGATGTAAGAGCATGATGAGGTAGAACGCCGCCGGCGTAGGGCCGATCCGACCGGAGGGGAGCGGCCGTTCGGGGTGGCTTATCGTGTCCTCGAACCGATCGGTCACCGCGTTGAGGACATATACATAGTTATAGAGGATGAGCGATATGAAGGCGGCGACGGCGACATCTGTCGCGGAGAAGGAGCCGGTCGAGAAGTAGGGGCCGGCGAGCGCGGCGCCGAAGGTGACCACGGCGACATCGAGACGGTACAAACGGGGGAAGGAAGTGAGGGCGTTCACGGTTCCCGTACGCAACGGGCAAAGGCGGAACTGCCCGCCTCGGTGAGGATGAATATCGCGGGATCGTAGAAGGTGAGTCCCCAACGGCATCCGGCGGAATCGCTGACCGCTGAGGTCGACCAGTATTCGCCGCAGAACCGTTCGCGCCACGGCGTTTCCCAGTAACAACCGTCCGGTCCCGGTCCGGTGTATTTGTTCTCGCGCTGGGCGCACGGAGTGTCGTTGTCATCGTCCCTGCCCTTGTCCTTGCAGGTGTACTGAAGACAGTCCCCGCCGACCGCGCATCGCCCGCCCCACATGATGTCCTCGTAGCCCTCGACGACGGTCCGGAGTTCGTCTATCGTCGGCAGGCGCCAGTCGTTGAAGCCGGCCCATGAAAGGTCGGCGCAGTATTGGACCGCCTTGTCGTAGGTCTTGCGGTTAAGGTACGAGAATACCCCCTCGGGGTCGTAGCTCTGCCACATGAGACCGGTCACCGCGCCGAGGAGGACCTCCTCTTCCGAAAAGGTTTCGGCGGTAAAGGTCTCTTTCTTGGGCTTTTCTTCGCCGCCGCAGGAGAACGCCACAAGCGCCGCGGCGACCAGTAGGGCCAGTATTCTCATGAGATACCTCGCGCGGAGGAAAGAAGGGGGATGGTTACTCGTCCTCAAGGTTGTTGTTACGCGTTTCCCAGATCATGTTGAGGTATTCCCCCAGTTTCTCGGAAACGAACCGGAGGATGTGGATGTCATCCTCGTCAAAGGCGGAGGATTCTTTCTTGTTGATGAGTTCCATCATGCCGAAGGTGAGGTTGTTGTACAGGATGGGGGAGGCGACGATGGACTTGGTCGGGTAGCCCAGTTTCTCGCTGATATCCTTGAAGAAACGGGGATCCTTCTGCACATCGGAGACCGCGATGAGCACATTGTTGAGCGCCGAGAAGCCGGCGATGCCGGTACCCATCGGTATCTTGAGCCCCTTGACGCCGTCCGATTTGGGACCGCGACAGGCGACGAAGGTCAGTTCGCGGGCCGCGAGCGGCGCGATGGCGATCGACCCCGAATCGGCCGGGATGTGCTTCATCGCGAGGTCGAGGAAGAAGTTGAGTCCCTCCTGTTCCGGTTTGTCGAACCCGTCGAGCACCTCTTCGAACACCGTGGCGAGTACTTCGTTCGGGTCGCGTTTCTTGAGGGTGCGACCGATCTCCTTCTCGTGGCCGGCGACGCGGTTCGGGTCGAATTCGCGGATGAGGAACTTTTTGCCGTTTATCGTTTCGGTGACATGGATGGACCCGTCCTCCTTGATGTCACAGAGGATGTTGTTGATGAGATGGCCCATGCCGCCGCCTTTGAGGGCGTTCTCGAGAGCGCTGAACCAGTTGGCGCCCTCCTCACGGACGATAAGTTCCTTGGACCCGTCGGTCGACGGGAAAAAGATCTCGAACTTCATGCCTCCTCCGGGATATGATGGTCCACTGTCACACCGAACGGTCGATTTTCCGCTATTTTTTCCTATTAGTCAATTCTTTTTTGACCATCTCCGACATTTTGGCCGGATCGGCCTTTCCCTTTGCCCGTTTCATCGCCTGCCCGACGAAGAATCCGAGCAGATTCTCCCTCCCGCCGAGGTATTTTTCGGTCTCTGCCGGGTGGTCGGCCACGACCGCCGCCGCAATGGCGGCCGTTTCATCATCCCCGATAGCGGTAAAACGGGGGTCGTTCTTCACTATCTCTTCGGGATCACTACCGGTTTCTCTCATCATGGCGAACAGTTCCTTCGCCTGCGGCCAAGTCACTCGTCCTGTGTGTATAAGGTGGGCAAGCGAGGCCGTATGTTGTGGAGGAATTCTTTGAGGCACAGTTTCAAAATGCTCTTTATCTTCATATTTAAGTATTTCTCCCGTTACAAGAGAAGACACTATCGGGTACTCAGATGGTTGCAAGGTGTTTGATGCAGTAGCGTTTATAAAATAATCGCCGACCTCGGGATATCCGACAAAAAGATCTGTCTGTTCATTGTTTATCCCATAGGCCTTGAGCCGCCGCCGTTTCGCATCGGGCAGTTCGGGGAGCGTCTTGCGTAACTCCTCGACGAATTCGGCGGTGATGCGCAACGGCCCGAGGTCGGGTTCGTTGAAGTAGCGGTAGTCGTTGCGGCCCGATTTCTTGCGCATCGTTTCGGTCCGCTTGAGTTTCGGGTTCCAGAGCCGCGTCTCGCTCTCGACCGCCCCGCCCGCTTCGACCAGCGCGATCTGCCGTTCTATCTCGTGGTCTATCGCCTTGGCGATGAAGGCGAACGAGTTGACATTCTTCACCTCGGTCTTGGTGTTGAGCGCCGTGCTGCCGACCGGCCGTATCGATATGTTCGCGTCGCAGCGGAGGTTCCCCTCCTCCATGTTGCCGCGGCAGATGCCGAGGTACTTGACGGCGATGTCGTAGATCTTCTTGAAGTACTGCGCCGCCTCCTCTCCACTCCTGAGGTCGGGGTGCGACACCACCTCGATGAGCGGCAGTCCGGCGCGGTTGAAGTTGAGGAGCGTCCGTTCGCCCATATGGGCCGATCTGGCGGTGTCCTCCTCCATATGGATCCGTTCGATGCCGATGGCCCGTTCGACGCCGTCCGCGCCGGTGACGAGGAGCCGCCCCTCCGAACCGATGGGGGTGAAGAACTGCGTTATCTGATAGTTCTTCGGCATGTCGGGGTAGAAGTAGTTCTTGCGGTCGAAGGTCGATACGAGGTTCACTCGTGCCCCGAGCGCGAGGCAGAACAGGACCGCCCGCCGGACGAACTCGTCCGACAGTACCGGCAACGCCCCCGGCGCCCCGGTGCAGACCGGGCAGATATGGCGGTTGGGCGGCGCGTTGTAGTCGCCGTTGCAGCGGCAGAACGCTTTGGTGTCGGTCTTTATCTGGACATGTATCTCGAGCCCGATGACCGCCTCATATCGTGTCATGACGGCACCCCCGCTCGATGGTCGCGAAGTCCATGAAGTTCTTTTCTAGCCATCCCGCCGCATCGATCAGCAGGGCGTCGCGCGACAGATCGGCCGTCAGTTGCAGGCCGACCGGCAGGCGGTCGTGGGTCCCGGCCGGGAAGGCGATCGCCGGCATGCCGGTGAGATTGGCCGGTATCGTGAAGAGATCCTCGAGGTAGAGCGCGAAGGTGTCGGGCTGCTCTGCCCGCTTGAAGGCGGTTCCCGCTGTCGCCGGCGTGAGCACCAGATCGACCTTCCCGAAGAACTCCTTCCAGCGGTCCAGGATCACGGTGCGGACCTTCGCGGCGCGCAGATAGTAGGAATCGTAGTAGGCCCGCGATAGCACCCAGGTCCCGAGCAGTATCCGCCGTTTCACTTCGGGGCCGAACCAGCGGCCGCGGCTCGCGGCGGTCGTTTCGCGGAAGGAGCACCCTTCGGCGCGCGCCGTGTAGCGGATGCCGTCGAACCGCGCGAGGTTCGCGCTCGCCTCGGCGGTCGCGACGACCTGATAGACCGATATCACCGTGTCGTATTCGGGGAACGACAATGGCACTATGGTCGCCCCCGCCTTTTTGAGCGTCTCGATGCACCGGTCATAGGCGGGCCGCACCGCCGGGCCCATCTTCTTTTCGTATTCGGCGATGACGCCGATCTTCATCTCCGACGGGGAAAAGCCGCGCGTCGCGAAGGAGGGCGCCTCGATCGAGGTGGCGTCGTGATCATCGCGGCCCGCCGCGATCCGCATGAGTTCCCGGATGTGGCCGGGACGCCGCGCGAAGATGCCGATCTGGTCGAGCGAACTGGCGAACGCGGTGAGTCCGTAGCGCGAAAGGGCGCCGTAGGTCGGTTTGTAGCCGTAGATGCCGCAGTAGGCTGCCGGCTGACGCACCGATCCGCCGGTATCGCTCCCGAGCGCGACATCGCACATCTTCGCCGCGACGGCGGCGGCGCTGCCGCCCGAACTGCCGCCCGGGGTGCGATCCTCATCCCACGGATTTTTCGTGTCGCCGTAGGCCGAATAGGTGGTGGCCGACCCCATCGCGAACTCGTCCAGATTGAGTTTGCCCGTCACCGTCGCGCCCGCCGCCAGGAGCCGCTCGACCACCGTCGCGGTGTAGGGGGCGACATATCTTTCGAGCAGTTTCGAGCCGCAGGTGAGTTGCAGGCCCGCGACCGCGATGTTGTCCTTCACGCCGAGGCAGACCCCGGCAAGCGGCCCCGCGCCGGGCTTCAGCCGTTCTTCGGGAACGACCTGCAGGTAGGCGTTGAGCGCCCCGTTATGCGCCGCGATGTTGCCGCATATCTCCTTTACGCCGAGCGTTTCCATCACTCATCCTCCCCTTCGGCGCACGCGCCGCCGCCGCGGTTCACGACCCGCGGGACGACGAGAAAATCCTCCGCCTCCTGCGCGAAAGTGCCGCGGATCGCCGCCTCGACCCCCGACGGGGCGGGCGCGTCCTTTTCGAGCGGCAGTTCCCGGAGCGGCAGGGTGAAGTAGGGCTCGACCCCCTCGACCGGCACGCGGGAAAGGTCCTCAAGGTGTTTGAACATCTTCTCGAAATGGCCCTCCATCGCGGCGAACTCGGCATCATCCCCCGTGAGGGCGGCAAGTTCATATACCGCGCGGATATCGTCCTGTGGCTTGGTCATGGGAACGGTGCCTCCGTGTCGGTCTTTCAGCCAGATCGCCGCTACCATACCGCAACGGGCGACGCGAGGCAAATTTTCAGCAAAATAGGGGAGTATCGGGCGGTGCGACCGAAAAAAGGAGCGGCCAAAATTGTTGACCGGCGCGCTGCTCTCCGCTAGAGTGGTCCCATGGAAACCTATCGGATACCCGAGCCGGTCACCTTTGAGAACTATCCCGACCTGCTCGCCGCCGCCCTGCGCGCCATCCCCGCCGGCACCGAGGTGCTGCTCGACCTCGACGGGGTGCGGCTCGACACCGCCACCAAGGCGTTCGTGCGCCGGCTCGTCGCGGTGCGGGGCGACACGGTGCGGGTACCGGAAAAGTACTGCGAGGAGATACTGTATCCCCGTCCCCGCGCCGAGGCAAAAAAGAAGGGGGCCTTCCGGTGGGGGCAACTCCTCGACCGGGTCGGCGACGCCATATTCTCGCTCCTTGACCGCATGGTCTTTTTCGGCGCCATCTTCGTCGACATGCTCTACTACGCCGCGCAGTCGCTGTGGGACCGGCGGCATCTTCTGCGGGGCGACACGATCCGCAACGCCTTTCACATCGGCTACAAGGCGGTTCCCATCGTCGTCCTCCTCTCGTTCCTCATCGGGCTCACCATCTCGATACAGGCGGCGATACAGATGGCGAAACTGGGAGGTCAGTCCTACATCGCCACGCTCATCGGTATCGCGATGTTCACCGAATTGGGGCCGCTCGTCACCGCCATCATCATCGCGGGTCGCACCGGGAGCGCGATAGCGGCCGAGATCGGCACGATGGTGGTCATGGAGGAGGTCGACGCGCTGAGGACGATGGGTATCCGTCCGCTCAAATTCATGCTCGTGCCGAAATTCTGGGCCTTCACCTTCTCGATGCCGATACTCACGCTCGTCGCCTGCTTCGCGGGCATCCTCGGGGGGCTCATCGTCGCGCAGGTCTATCAGGTGCCGCCGAGCGCGTTCATCGCTGAGATCGTCAAGGTCATGCGGATGAAGGACATCGTCTGGGGTGTGATAAAGAGCCTCACCTTCGCGTGGGTGATCCTCGCTATCGCCTGCTATCAGGGGCTCCATGTCCGCGGCGGCGCCGACGCGGTCGGCCGCGCCACCACCGACTCGGTCGTCACCTCGATATTCATGGTGGTCGTCATCGACGCTATCTATTCGCTCATTCTTTACACATAGGAGACCTCCGTGACCCTCTTCCTGCTCGTCGCCGGCTTCCTGCTCCTCACCCTCGGCGGATCCCTGCTTGTGGACGGCGCCGCATCGGTCGCGCGCCGTTACGGCATATCGGATATCGTCATCGGGCTGACGGTCGTCGCGTTCGGCACCTCGGCGCCCGAACTGGTGGTCAATGTCGTATCGGCGATACAGGGGACGACCGACATCGCCATCGGCAATGTGCTTGGTTCGAACATATCGAACATCCTGCTCATCCTCGGGGCTTCCGCGCTTATCCGTCGTCTCCCGGTGCAGGAGAACACCCTGCGGATCGATATCCCGCTGAGTCTGCTCGCCGCGCTCGTCCTGTTGCCGATGGGCGCCTCGTTCCTTTCGTTGCCGCTCGACGGCCCCGACCCGGCGGCGCTCGGCCGCATCGACGGGCTCATCCTGCTTCTCTTCTTCGCCCTGTTCCTGCGATACACCTTCCGCGTGGCCCGTGTCGGAGCCCGGGAGGATGCTCTGGCGAAAGGCTACGGCGTGCCGCTTTCGATCCTCATGATCGTCGCCGGCCTCGCGTCGCTCGTCTTCGGCGGAAAACTACTCGTCGACGCGGCGGTCGTCATCGCGCGACACCTCGGCATCACCGAACGGGTCATAGGGCTCACCGTCGTCGCGGTCGGTACCTCGCTTCCCGAGATGGCCACCTCGATGGTCGCCGCCTACAAGAAGAACGCCGACATCGCCGTCGGCAACATCGTCGGCTCCAACATCTTCAACATCCTCCTCGTGCTCGGCGCCTCGGCGGTCATCCGACCGCTTCCCGTTTCGAGTGGCACGGTGGTCGACCTGTCGATGACGGCGCTCTGCTCCATGCTGCTGCTCGTGCTGGTGCGCCGCGCGGACGACCGGCTCATCGGTCGCCGCGACGGGGCGGTGCTGGTCGCCTGCTATGCCGGATATGTCGCGTATTTGTTCACCGCGGGGAACTGAAGGAGCATGGCGAAGGCGATATACATAGCGGGGCGTGGCCGGGTAGGCGCGGCGCTCGTACGCCATTTCGGGCGGCAAGCGGTACCGTGCCGCGTGCTGAAGAGTGGTTGGGAAAAACGGCCACCCAAGCGCGGATACCTGTTCCTCGCGGTGCCCGACGCCGCGGTAGAGCGGATATGCCGAGAGGTCTACCCGACGACGCCGAAGGGACTGACGCTCGTCCATTTCGCCGGAGGCCTCTCCATCTCTCGTGAACGGACGCACCTCCTGCATCCGTTCGCCTCGATGGGGCCTGAGAGCGAGTTCGGGCGGCTCTGGTGCCTGTGGCACGGCCCGGCCGACGGCGGGTTCGAGCGGTTCCTGACCGCCCACCATTTCCATGTCATCCGCCGTGAGTCGATGCCGGGGCCCGGTTACCATGCCGCCGCGGTGCTGGCAGGGAATTTCCCGCAGTATCTTTTTCTCGCGGGGTTGGAACTGCTCAGGCGCGAGGGCTTTTCCGACGACGAGTCGAAACGGCTGCTCACTCAACTTGTCGAGACCTCGTTGCTCGGTGCCAGGGAAGGGGGCGTCGGCACCCTGACCGGTCCGGCGGCCCGCGGCGATCGGGCGGTCATGGAACGGGAGATCGCTTTTCTGGAAAAGACGGCACCCCGGATCGCCGTCCTGTATCGTGCATTGTCGGAACTCATAGCGCAGGCGGTGGGGCATGGCGAAATTCTCGACTGATCCGATACTCGACCGGTTCGCCGAACAGGTGTACGCCCGTCTGGTGCGGGACCGCTGTACGCCGCTTCCCGAAAGTTTCAAGGAGATACCCTACGGCATTTCTTTCAAGGTCATCCTGCCGGGTGAAAAGGAGTTCCCCGTCGCCCTCTACCACTCCGAAAAAAAAGGCTTCAGCGTCGTCACGCAAAGTGACCGGGTACGCCGTCTCGTCCTCGGCCTGCTTGCCCCCGAGTCGCTCGCCGGGTGCGACGAGGCGGGGAAGGGCGACATCTTCGGGCCGCTCGTCACTGGCTGTTTCTACCTGTGCGACGCCTCGCAGGGGGCGCTCGAACTCGGGGTGCGGGACAGCAAGAAGATGGGCGACGAGGAGGTGCTCGCCGCTTCCGAGGTGCTGAACCGTTCGTACCGCCGCTGGTTCGAGGTCGTCCGCATCATGCCGAAGCGCTACAACGAACTGTACGCGGATTTTAAAAAGAAGGGAAAGACGCTCAACCATATCCTCGCGTGGGCCCACGGCAAGGCGCTTTCGACACTCGCCGGACGGCAGCCCGACATGAAACAGGTGCTCGTCGACCAGTTCAGCGACGCACCGGCGCTCGTGGCGACCATCCGCGCGGCCGCCCCGCATGCCGCGGTCGAGTTCCGGACGCGGGCCGAGGCGCACCCCGCCGTCGCCCTCGCCTCGGTCGTCGCGCGGGCCGACTATCTGCGGTCGCTGAAGAAACTCTCGGACGAGACGCTGGGCGGCGAGTTCGCGCTCAAAAGCGGGTCGGGAGCCGACGCCGACGCGCTTATCGCCGCGATCCGCGCGCGCCGCGGCGACGCGGTGTTCGGCGACATCGCGAAACAGCACTTCGCCAACTTCTCGCGGGAGCGTTGACATGGACCGCGCCGCCATCCGCGACCTTTTCCGGCCCCGCCCGTCGAGTCTCACCATCTGCCATGACATCATGCGGTTCCGCGTCCGCGAGATACTGCTCGTCGCGTCGGTGTACGATGCCTACATCATCGAGCGCGAGGGCCAACTGATGGAGCAGATCTACGGCGAATACTACCAACTCAATCTCTCCACCGCGCCGCGCGTCACCGCGGTCCACTCCTCCGACGAGGCGATGGCGGCCCTGCGCGACCGTCGCTACGATCTGGTCATCATCATGACGGGGCTCGACCGCCGGATGCCGCTCGACCTTTCGACGCGCATCCGCGATGCGGTGCCCGAACTGCCGGTACTCTTGCTGTTCAACAACAACAGCGACATCGGGATGTACGCCTACACCGCCGACGAACTGCGCCACATAGACCGCGTCTTCGTCTGGAACGGCGAGCCCGCCATCTTCCTCGCCATGATAAAATCGGTCGAGGATGTTCGCAACGCCGACGAGGACACCCGCATCGCGGCGACCCGCGTGATACTGCTCATCGAGGATTCGGTCCGCTACTATTCGCGCTACCTGCCGGGACTCTACCGCGTGCTGATGCAGGACATGCAGAAACTCATAGCGGGCGAGGACATCGACGCCCGGTTCAAGATCCTGCGGATGCGGGCCCGTCCCAAGGTGCTGCTGGCCACCTCGTGGGAAGAGGGGAGCGCCCTCTACGACCGCTACCGCGACTGCATACTCTGCGTCATATCGGATGTCGAATTCCCCCGCGGCGGAAAACTTGATCCGGCGGCGGGCATCGAACTGGCGGCACTGCTGCGCTCGAAGGACGAGGTCCCGGTACTTCTGCAGTCGACCGACGAGACGAACGCGGGAAAAGCCCGTGAGGCCGGGGCGCGCTTCGTCAACAAGAATTCCAAGACGCTCGTGAAGGAACTGCACCGTTTCTTCGAGGAGGAGCTCGGTTTCGGCAATTTCGTGTTCCGCGACGCGCAGGGGCGCAAACTCATCGAGGCGCGCTACATGGCCGAGTTCGAGGCGCTCATCGCGACGATACCGGACGAATCGATACTTTACCACGCCGCGCGGCACAACTTCTCGCAGTGGTTCATGGCCAAAGGTGAGGTGGCGACCGCCATCGCCCTGCGCAAACTGACGATAGCGGAATTCCCCGAAGGCGCCCCCGGCATCCGCCGGATGCTCGCCGAGATACTCTCCGCCAAGCGCGGTGAACGGACCCGTGAATCGATGGCGAATTATTCCGAGACGCTGCTTGCCGAGCGGTTCTTCTTCATGCGGCTCGCGAGCGGGTCGGTGGGCGGCAAGGGGCGCGGCCTCTCCTTCATCGAGCATGTCCTGCACCGCGCCGGTCTCAACGCGGCGGTGCCGGGGCTCAACATCCGCCTGCCGCGCACCGCGATCATCGGCACCGACGAATTCCATCTCTTCGTTGACGGTATCGGCCAGCAGCGCATCCTCCAGATGCCGGAGGAGAACGCCGTGCGGTCGCTGTTCCTGCGCACCCCGCTGACGCTCACCCTTCGCCAGCGCCTGCGGACGCTCCTCGGCAAGGTCACCGGTCCGCTCGCGGTCCGCTCGTCGGGCCTGTTCGAAGATTCGCTCTCACAACCGTTCGCCGGCATCTACGAGACCTATTTCCTCCCCAACAGCCACCCTGACCCTGAGGTGCGTCTGCGTCAACTCGAGGACGCCATACGGCTCGTGTTCGCGTCGGTCTATTCGCCGCTCGCCCGCTCCTACTTCGACTCGGTCCAGTACGAGATGGAGGAGGAGAAGATGGCGGTCATCATTCAGGAACTGGTCGGCCGCCGGCGCGGCGACCGCTTCTATCCGCACCTCTCGGGCGTCGCGCAGTCCTACAACTACTATCCCTTCGCCAAGATGAAGCCGGAGGACGGCATCGCGCTTCTGGCTGTCGGTTTAGGCAAGGCGGTGGTCGACGGCGAACAGGTGTTCCGCTTCTGCCCACGGTACCCCAAGGCGCGCAATCAGTCGCTCAAGGATATGCTGAACGCCTCCCAGCGCTATTTCTACGCGCTCGACATGCGGAAAGGCGATGTCGATCTCATCGACGGCGAGATGGCCACGCTCGTCCGCCCGGAGATGCCCGAGGCTGAAAAGGACGGGATGCTCGATATGTGCGTGTCGACTTACGATGGCGCGCAGAATCTCAAAAAACCGGGACTCCATGGCCCCGGGCCGCGCATCGTCGATTTCTCCTACATCCTCGAATACAAGCAGGTCCCGCTCGCCGGCGCGATACAGACGGTGCTCGACATCATGAAGCACGCGCTGGGGACGCCGGTGGAGATAGAGTTCGCCGTCGATCTCGACGAGGCCGATAACGGCGATCCGACGCTCTACCTCCTGCAGGTCAAACCGCTCGTCCGCAACGCCGCCGATCACCATATCGACCCGGCGACGCTCGACCGCGGGGACCTCTTCCTCTACACCACCAAAGGTATGGGCAACGGCATCGTCGAGGATGTGCGCGACATCGTCTATATCAGCCCCGACCGCTTCGACCGCGTGAAGACCGAGGCGATGGCGGCCGAGATCGCGGAGTTGAACCGGGCGCTCAAGGCGGAGAACCGGCGCTACATCCTTATCGGCCCGGGGCGCTGGGGATCGTCTGACCGGTTCCTTGGCGTGCCGGTCGACTGGTCGGCGATATCGCAGACCCGCGTCATCGTCGAGGCGGGGCTTACCGACTTTTCGATAGACGCCTCGCTCGGATCGCACTTCTTCCACAACATCACCTCGATGAATATCGGCTACTTCACCGTGGCGGCCCGTTCCGAAGAGGACCTTATCGACTGGGAATGGCTCGCGGCGCAACCGCTCGTCGCTGAGAAACAGTACGCGCGGCATGTGCGGCTGGAAAAACCGGTGCTGATCCGGATGGACGGTCGGTCGGGCATCGCCTGTATAGGGAAACCTTCCAATTAAATCCCTCTCATGATAAACCCCGTCAAGGCCCCCTTGACAAGGGGCCGGACGGAACAGTATGCGACAGCATCCTTCCACCTCCTTGTCAAAGGAGGTTTGACAGGATTTTTAGTCAGGAGTGACAGGATTTATTGTAGGTCTTTATACCACAGGCACACGGCGGCGAACGCGGTGGCGGCGTGCTTCACCTTCGCCTCGACCCCCTTGCTGTGGACGGTGAATTTCTTGATGCCGCGCATCGCCATCGCCTCTTCGGCCATCTCGCGGACCTTGGCTTCGACGAACTTGAGCGGCGCATGGTTGTGGTGCTCCATGATGACGCCGTTAAGCGACCGGTCGTTCGGGATCGCTATCGCGACGGCGGCCGATATCGTTTCTCCCGGTTCGGTCGAAGTGATGGCGGCGTAGGCGAGCGGCAGGAAGCTACCGGGCGGGATGGCGACCGCCTTCACTTCCTTCGAGCGCGGCGGCAGGATGCTACTCATCTTTATCAGGTTGGTGTTGCCGATGCCCGCCGCGAGGAGCGCACCGTCGAACGAGGTCAGTTCGGTGTTGCCTTCGCTGGCGCCGGCGCAGAAGAAATGGATGTCGGGAATGCTGCGTACATCGACCATCGTTCATCCTCCGTCAGAAAGGTCATTGCGCCGATGGTATCCATGAGCGAGAGAGAGTCAAAAGTTTTTGACGGCTATATTTACCGAAAACGCATCCCGACAAAAACCATGATGGCGGTCGCTTCCGGGTCGGGATAGAGAGAAACATACGATTCTAGCCCGCCCTGCAAAGAGTAACCTTTGCCGAAATGCCAAAGGTAGCTTATCTCTAGACTCATGATGGCTAACCCCAAATGCTCATTATAAGAGTCATCGTTAGTGTCAGTGGCTATAATGCCGCCGTAGAAACCGGTACCCAATCTTAATTCATGTTCCAGCGTCCCCAGAAAACGAATCGGCACGCCAAAGGAGGTGCCGCCAAGACCGTAGACTGAATTGTCGCCGCCCAGTCCCGGGCCCCCCCCCGCGCCTGCGGCCCGAATGATCTCCCAGTAGAACCAGTTCCAACGCAAAGTGAAAAACGAAAGCATCCCACCACCACCATGACTGCCCGCCTCTATTCTGAACGCGAACCATTCCGTCCCTTCCAGCAGAGAGTATTCATAGGTTCCCTT
This sequence comes from bacterium, assembly GCA_022711315.1. Taxonomy (GTDB): domain Bacteria; phylum UBP6; class UBA1177; order UBA1177; family JAKLFG01; genus JAKLFG01. The sequence continues at coordinate 17,539 of JAKLFG010000030.1, forward strand.
TCTTTTCTCATCCGCCTCTTTCTGGGCCCACACTGCTTCCGGTTCGTCATCATCCTCTAGGATGTCGATCAGTTCTTCCGCTTTTTCCTCGTGATCGTTGTTCTTTGGGAAATCGTTCAGGAACTCATTAAGTACCGCTACCCGTTTCCCTTTGGGTATGTTCCTGTCAACGGCTATGTCGCGCACCTCAGCCCACGCCGCGTCGAGTTTTTCCTTTTCCCTTTTTTCCTTGTTCACCATGGAAGCGTACTTGCTCTCTCCCTGACCGCCGTCAACACTTTGCACCGCATTTATCCGCTTGGAAGATACCCCCACGACGACGGCGATGGTCTCCCTGACCGCTTTTGCTATGCTAACCTCTTCGGTTGCGTCAAAATCGGCCGAAGCCCCCTTGACGGTCGCCTCCTTCGCAAGGTCTATCATCTCGATGGTGAGTGTGTACTTCTTACCGAAATAAGTGACGATGCCGCTCAATATGTTGTCGGCGGTCAGAGCCTGACCGAGTTCAATCCGGCACGATTGATCATAACACTCTTTCCAACTTTCCTTTTTTGCTCCTTTTATCATCGCCTTTCGTTGACGGTCCTTTGAGATGACGATGAACTTGTCTGTCGCTATGAGTTCTGCGCGAAGCGCCTCGGCGGCGTTCTCAAGGAATTCTTTATCGATCCTGCCGGACTTGTCTTCTATCTCCATGACGGCGACCTTTGGTTTCTTCTCTTCGGCCGCCAGCGAAAAGCCGATGACCAACGCCGTAAAAAGAATCAAGATGTTCCGCATGAAAACCTCCCCGTCGAAGATGCTGCAGTGTAACCGAAACCGACCGCCAATTCAAGAAAACCGCGGGGCCTCACATATATACCTTCTACCTGTGGAGGGAGAAGGTGCCGCGACAACGACGGACTTGCCCCGGCGTAGTCTTGGCGAAGTCGGATGAGGGTTTGCACAGGAACACCCTCACCTCGATCCTCTCCCTTCACCGGGCGAAGAAATAATGGGTAGCGCAACTACTGGACGGCGTTTTTGAAAAGTCAGTCTTTGGCGATGTTAACCTTGAATACCTGCTGGGGACCCTTTTCGCCGGGTATCTCGATGACTGCGCCCGCCGGCCTCTCCTTGAGTTCCTCGAGCCCTTCGGCCGAAATAAGCAGGCGTCCGGCGCCGGTCGGATCGGGGACGATGAGAGGGAGCGGCGGCAGTTGGTATGCGGTCAGGTCATCCGCGTACCCTTTGAGATGGACCGTGCGTGGCCATGCGGGCGGTCTCTGCGCCAAATGGGTGTAACATTCGGACGATACGAGCACGCCGCCGATCTCCGAGGCGCTTTCGAGGCGCGCCGCGAGGTTGACATCCTGACCGATGGCGGTGTATTCGATGTGGCCGGTGCCGCCGAGGTTGCCGACGAACACCCGGCCGCGCGCGACGCCGACCCGTATCCGCAGGGGGCGGTCGGTGAACCGTCGCCATTCCTCCTGCATCCGCGCCACCTCCTCCTGCATCTCCCGCGCCGCGGTGACCGCCTCTTCGGCGTGACGATCGGAGTGTTTGGGCGCGCCGAACAATACCATGAGCCCGTCGCCGTTTATCTTGTCCACATAGCCGTTGTGCCGCTGGATGATGGCCAGCATGCGGTCGAGATAGAAACGGAGCGAGCGCATGATGGTGTCGGCGTCGAGCGCGTTGGAGAGCGTCGTGTAACCGGCGATGTCGGAGAAGAGTATCGTGATGTCGCGCCGTTCGGCCGAATCGGACCGGAGCGCGTCGCCGCCCGTCTCGCGGAGCCAGCCGAGTATCTCGGGCGACACATAGTTGTCGAAGGCCTGCGAGAGCATCTGGTTGAACAGGAAGTTATGCCACGCCACATACCCGGCGGCGGCGAACAGTCCGCACATCGCCGGCAGGAAGAGCGGCGAGACCGGCACCCAGAGGAACTGCCACTTGAACAGCACGAACGCGACGCCGAACGAAAGGAAGGCCCAGAGCGCGCCGAAGAGGAGCAGAAGTCCACCGCTCTCCACGAGGAACGCGATGGCGAGTCCCACGGCGGCCGAGAGAAGAAATATCGTCGCCGGGGGGAGTTCCCGTATCGCGATGCCGGCGAGCAGACCCTCGATGCGGTTGGCGTGGGTCACCACGAGCGGGTCGAGGTCCGATAGCGGCGTGGGGCCGACATCTTTGAGCGTCTGGTCGGTCGCCCCGATGACGACATACTTGTCCTTGACGACCTTCGCCAGTTCCGCGAGTCCCTGTTCGTGCTCCGACATCTCAAGGATATCGACCATCGAGAGGTGGGGGAACTGCTGGTACGAACGGAAGAAGGGGACGAGGGCCGGTTCCATGCAGGTGACCGGGTCGAGCGGAGCGTCGGTCATCGCCGAGGCGAGATCGACGACGCAGCCGTCGTAAAGCGACCGGCAGGGGCGTATCCGGCGGTTCACGCCGTCGATGGTCGAGGGTATCGTATGGACATGGGCCATCGAGGGGGCGTGCTTCACGATGCCCGGGAGCAGTTCCTTGAGATAACTGGCGCTGTCCCGTTCGCGGCAGTCGAACAACGCCTTGGGAGGTGTCGGCGGGAATTTCGCCGGGTCGCCGTCGATCGTTTCGACGACGAAACTGGCGAGCACCGTCCGGCTCGCCGCGGCCGCCTGACCAAGGAAATCCTCGTTCTCCTCGAGTAACGCCCTGCTCTCGTCGGTGGTCTGACACGACTCGAAACCGTCGGCGAAGAAAAGATCGAAGCCGATCCGTTTCGCCCCGGCCCCGTGAAGCGTCATGATGAGCGCGGCGTACAGTTCGCGGCCGATGGGCCAGCCATAGACCATGAAACTCTTCTCGTCGAGCGCGACGATGACGGTGCCCGGGTCGCGTTTCGGCAGGCCGTAGCGTTGCGACAGGTCGAGGAACGAGAGATCGACCTTTTCGGAGAACGGGAGATGGGCGATGCCGATGCCGAGCGCGGCGCCGACGAGCGCGGCGACGAGCCGCAGAAGATATTTCCTCTTTTTGAGGAATTCCACCTTACTTCACCGTGGCCCAGAACAGCATGCCGGCGGTCGCTTTGGTCTGCGACGCGTCGGCCCCTTTACGGCCTCCGACATGGGAGGTCTTGATGTTGAGCGTGCCTTTCGCCTTTTTTTCCTGTATCTTGGCCCGCGCCTGCTTGAGCACCTCGGCCAGTTTCTTCTTCGCCTCCGACTCCTTCGACGCCTCGTCGCCCATGCCGAGCCCGCCGTTGTCGAGGAGCATCGAGACGACATTCGCCGGGAGCACCGCCACGGCGTCGGCGAAGTGCTGTTGTTCCATGTTGACCTGCACGATGTTGAGATCGTTGCGGTCCAGCGCGTCGTACATCGTCATGACGGTCATGTTATAGCAGGCCTCGACGATATCCTTGGCGCATTGCTCGCCCGATCGGGCGACGGCGTTGTCGCGGTCTCCCGCGAGCCACAGGATGTTCGCCGCCGCGAGTCCGTTCTTGCCGGTCGCGTCGGGCGCCAGTTTCGGGGCGCGGCCCGCGGTCAGCGCGTCGTTCAGTTCCTGCGCCCACGCCGGCGCCTTTTCCGCGGCGGCGGCGCGCACCTTATCGAGCGTCGCGTTGAGCGCCGCAACATCGTTCTTCACCGGCGCGAACGCCGTCTTGCCCCCGTCGACCGTATAGACCGGGTAATTCTTCCACGCCTCGCGGGTGCGGAAGGCCTGCATATCCTTGCGCGACTTGTTGAGGATGTCGGCTGCCTTGAACCACGCCTCGGGGAACGGCGATCCGATGGCGGTCGCCTCGACCGGGACGAACAGGGCGCCGTCAACCTTTACGAACAGCGATTCGGGGAGGTTGAATATGACATTGCCGCCCGCGAGGATGCCGCTCTCGACGCCGAGCAGGACATGGCCCGGCGTGGTGATGATGACGGTCGCGAGCCCCACCGACTCGTAGAGCGACGCGAGCAGCACCGTCAGGTCGTCGCAGTCGCCTGCAAGCCGTGCGAGCGTCTCGGCGGGGAATTGCACCGTGTCGATATCGGCGGAGAAACTGGTGTTGACCGGGTCGGTCACATACTTCAGCGGCTGGTGCCAGAGCGCTCCGAAGATGAGCGCCGCGTTCATCAGTTGCCTCGTTATCAGTTTGTTCGGCCGGTCGCCCGCGATCGCCTTGGTGGCGAGGTCGCGGACCGTCTTGTGCGCTGGGTCGATGAAGGAGGCGAGCGTCTGGGGAGCGGCCCAGTTCATCGCGTTCTTTTTGTGGAGTATGAGCGGCGCATAAGCGTCCTTGCGTCCCCATATCTCGCCGTCCTGATACTGCACGGTCGCCGCGATCTGACCGTATTCGCCGCTTTCGGGGATGGTCGCGAGTTTCACCGCTATCTTTTCGCTTTTTCCGGCGTCGAGCGACGCGAGTTTATAGGTGCCGGCGACCTTTTCGCCGATGAGATAGCGCACCTCGATGTTGGTCAGTTTGCGGCCCGCGAGATTCTTCAGCACGATGGTGCCGATGCCGTTCTGGCGGTAGGAGGGGAGGAGTGCCGGGAATATCTGACCCGCCTCGAACCGCTCGATGGTGAGCCGGTCGGTCACCGTCGCCGCCTTCTGCGCGTCGCCGCCGAAGTTGAGGTCCTTGCGCAGTTGCGGGTTGGCGAGGCCTTTGCGGTATTTCGCGTCGAGGTCGCGTACCGCCTTGTCCATCGCGGCGAACGGCTCGGCGTCGTTGCCGAGCGCCGTCACGAGCGTCCGGCCCGACGGAGCGTGGACAAGTTCGATGGTGGTCACCCACAGGTTATCGTTGCTCGCGATGCTCGCGATGAGGGCGATGGGAACGCCCGCCGCGGCCGCCTCCTGCACGATCGCCTTGCGGTCCTTTTTCGAGAAAACGGTCTCTTTGACCTCGAAGTAGTCGCAGTTGCGCAGATAGGAGTCGAGTATCTGCGCGCCGCTGCCCGACAGCAGGTCGAGGAACGACCGCGGCGCCTTGGCGGCGTTCACCGTGAGATAGCCGCGGGCGGCGCGCGAGAAGGCGCGGCCGAAATCGAATTCGGCGTGGATGAGCCGCCCCGCCTCATAGTTGACGCGGAGAGAGAGCGCCGCATCGGCGTCGATGCGGCCCTTGAGCGCCTTGAGCGCGGGTGCGCCGGTGCCCGACACGGTGTATTTGGAAAAATCCTTCACGAACATCTTCAGACTCGCCCCGGTGATGCCGTCGCCCTTGCCGAGCAGGCCGGCGAGCGACTCGGCCTTCTGCTTGTCGGGCAGGCCGGTCACCACGAGGTCGAGACCCCACGCGCCGTCGCCCGCCCAGTTCTTCTGCCACTCGGCGACGCCGGTCGCTATCTCGGCCCCCACCGTCTTTTTCATGAGCAGTTGCACCGCCTGCAGGGCGTTCATGCCGTGCGCGGTGTGGTCCTTCGAGTCGGTGTAGACGACATCTCCCGTGTCGATGCGGATGATCTTCGAGTTGAGTGCGCAGAAATAACTGGCAACGCCGCTCCCGAGCACCGAACCGGAGTTCTTGTCGCAGGTCAGTTGTACCGAGGCGAGCGCGTCGGCGTTCAGCACCGACAGTTCCTGCGGCACCTTGCCCTGTTGCACCGTGTCGGAAAAGGCGGCTTTCTGGGCCGAAAGAGCGGCAGAAAGTTCAACGACCCGCATTCCTTTTTCCTGCAGCGCTTTGATGACCATCGCCTCGAGCGACGAGTGGTTCTGGACGGCGTTCTCGACGGTGAGTTTGGGAAGCACCACCACGCGGATCTCTTCGGCGTTCAGACCGAACGCGTAACACGAGAACAGCACCATCATCAAGTGTTTCATCATCTTCATCGTTTCCTCCGTAACCCTTGTCCGGACCTCGACGGAACAGCGGCCTCACCAAAGACCGGAGGCAGTATAACACGATGTCTCAGGAAAGGAATTTTTTACTGCGTCCCCGACAAAAAAAGGTCCATCTTGTCCATCCTTTCAGGGTGAAAAGATGTTTCGGAACAACCGGAAGAAATCGTTAAAGAAAAAAAATGACCAAAAAATTGATTCTTACAGCCGGTGGTGTAGTATGAGCAAGCACCACGCAATATGTTGTGGTGCAAGCGAGTTTCATCGGTATCGTTAAATAAACGCTCCGGAGGGGAGACGCGCCATGCAATCTGCTTCGTCCATCCGATTCATCAGGAAAAGAAACAATGTGCTCGTAGAATTCAACCCGCAGAAGATCGCCGACGCCATATTCAAGGCGGTGCAGTCGGTCGGCGGGTCGGACCGGACGATGGCCGAGAGGATCGCCGCCAAGGTGGTCGGATATCTCGAGATATTATATAAAGATGGCGGTTACCCGTCGGTCGAGTCGGTACAGGATCTCGTTGAGAAGATACTCATAGAAGAGGGGCACGCCAAGACCGCAAAGGCGTACATCCTGTATCGCGATAGACGCTCCGAGGTCCGCCGCGCGAAGGAGGTGTTCAACGAGGCGAACAAGTTGCTCGACAACTACCTCATGCGCGACGACTGGAAGGTCAACGAGAATTCGAACATGACCTACTCGCTCCAAGGGCTCAACAACTATATCTCCACCGCCTTCACGACGCACTACTGGCTCAACAAGGTCTATCCGGCCGCGGTGCGAGAGGCGCACGAGAAGGCGGAGATGCATATCCATGACCTCGGACTCTTGTCGGTCTATTGTTGCGGGTGGGACATCAAGAAACTCCTGACCGACGGTTTCCGCGGAGCGCCGGGTAAGATAGAGTCGAAACCGGCCAAGCATCTGCGCACCGTGCTCGGACAGATCGTGAATTTCTTCTACACCCTGCAGGGCGAGTCGGCGGGCGCGCAGGCCTTCTCGAATTTCGACACCTACCTTGCGCCGTTCATCCGCTACGACGGGCTCACCTACGAACAGGTCAAACAGGCGATACAGGAGTTCCTGTTCAACATGAACATACCGACCCGTGTCGGTTTCCAGACGCCGTTCACCAACATCACGATGGATATCATCCCGTCCGGGCAGATCGCGCAGGAGGCGGTCATCATCGGCGGCGTCATGCAGGACGCGAAATACGGCGATTTCCAGGCCGAGATGGATATGTTCAACCAGGCCTTCATCGAGGTGATGATCGAGGGCGACGCGAAAGGGCGCATCTTCACCTTCCCGATACCGACCTACAACATCACGCAGAACTTCCAGTGGGATCGTCCCGTCGTCAAGCGGCTCTTTGACATGACCGCCAAGTACGGCATACCCTACTTTGCGAACTTCGTGAATTCCGACATGTCGCCCGACGACGCGCGGTCGATGTGTTGCCGCCTGCGGCTCGACAACCGCGAACTCCGCAAACGGGGCGGCGGTCTGTTCGGCAGTAATCCGCTCACCGGCTCCATCGGCGTCGTGACGATAAACCTGCCGCGCATGGCCTACCTTTCCAAGGACGAGAAAGAGTTCCGGGATAATGTGCGTCACCGGATGGAACTGGGCAAGGATTCGCTGGAGATAAAACGCAAGGTGCTCGAACAATACACCCGCGAGGATCTCTACCCGTTCTCCAAATACTATCTCGGCGACATAGCGAAACAGCGCGGAGCCTTCTGGGACAACCATTTCTCGACCATCGGGCTCGTCGGCATGCACGAGGCGGCGCTCAATCTCCTCGGTGTCGGCATCGAGACGCCCGACGGTCGCGCGTTCGCCCTCCGCACGCTGAGTTTTATGCGCGATGTCCTGCAGGAATTCCAAGAGCAGACGAGCCACCTGTACAATCTTGAAGCGACGCCGGCCGAAGGGACCTCCTACCGTCTCGCGCTCAAGGACAAAAAGGATTTCGGCGATATCGTCACCTCTGGTCACGATGAGCCGTACTACACCAACTCGAGCCAGTTGCCGGTCGATTTCTCCGACGACATCTTCGAGGTGCTCGAACATCAGGACGAACTCCAGACGAGTTACACCGGTGGCACCGTCGTGCACCTGTTCGTCGGCGAGAAGATAGAGAAAGGCGAGATATGCAAGCGGCTCGTGCAGAAGATATCGAAGAACTTCCATCTGCCCTATTTCACGATATCCCCCACCTTCAGCGTCTGTCCGGTGCACGGTTATATCGCCGGCGAGCACCACACCTGCCCGCATCATGTCTCCGAGGAAACGACAAAGACCGATATGCCCATACAACAGTGACAAGGAGAGACCCATGAAGAAAAATGACATCTGCGGAGAGCGCACCGAGGTGTACAGCCGGGTGGTCGGCTACTACCGTCCGGTCCAGAACTGGAACAAAGGAAAGAAAGAGGAGTTCGAGGCGCGCAAGACCTTCAAGGTGACGACCGACGGCCGCGAGACGGTCGCCGCTCCCGTCGCCACCGAGCAGTGCGCCGTAGCGGAGGCGTGATCCGGCCTTCCGCCGGTCGCCCGCGGTGACATCGATGTTCCACAATGTTCAGCCGATCGGTCCATCGGAGGGTTCTTCTGCCCTTCGAGAGGTTCGGTTCGCCGGCTTTCAGGGGACGACGCTGATAGATTTCCCGCGACGCATCGCGTCGATATTCTTCGTGTCGGGGTGCGATCTGCGCTGTCCGTATTGCCATAACGGCGCACTCTTCTCGGTACCCGAAGCGGACCGTATGCCACCGGATACGGTATGGGCCGAACTCGATAAACGGCGCGGGTTCATCGACGGTATCGTGCTGACCGGCGGTGAGCCGTCGCTTCACCCGGGGCTGGTCGCCTTTGCACGGATCGTCAAGGAGCGTTACCCGTTCGAGGTGAAACTCGACACGAACGGGCTGAACGGCGATTTCCTGCGTGACATGCTTCCTTTCCTCGACCATGTGGCGATAGACCTCAAAACGACGCCCGACCGCTACGCCCTGCTCGGTTCGTCGCTGTCGCCCGAGGAGGTGAACGGTCGCCTCGTCCGGACGCGCGAACTGCTCACCGCGTTCCCCGGAGAGGTCGAGTATCGCACCACCATGTATCCGCCGGTCGTCGGTGACATCGAAACGCTGCGTGCCATGATGGTCTTCGTGCCGCCGAACGCCGATCTCTATCTCCAGCGGTTCATGCCCGACCACGCGTGGTCCGAAGAGGCGCGCGCGGTCACATCGTTCGAACCCACGCACATCGAGGCGCTGGCGATGGAACTGCGGCGCGAAACGGGGCGGGACCGCATCTTCGTCCGCACCTACGCCTGACCGGATAGATCCGCCGCTACTTCTTCTTTTTCTTGACGGGACCGTCGGCGATCGCCGGTATCGGGTCGGGTCTCGGCTCCGGATCTTTTCTCAGAGCACGCACGATGAACCAGATACCGATGCAGATGAACGGTATACTGAGCCACTGTCCCATCGTGAGCAGAGAGCCGATGCGGTACTCCTCCTGGAATTCCTTGAAGAACTCCACGAAGAAACGGAAGGTGAAATAGACCGAAAGAAAAACGCCCGAGAATATCCCCGGACGATTCTTCCCTTTCAGCAGAGCGAGCGTGAGCAATAGCAGCGCAAGTACGGTGAGTCCGCCGAGCGCCTCGAAAAGTTGGCTCGGATAGCGGACCGGCCAGAAGGGGAGCAGGCAGTCGATCGAGGAAAGGTCGCAGGCGGCGTTCGCGGCGATGGCGGCTGAGCGGGCGAGCGGGAGGTCTTCGGGGTTCCTGAGGAAGCGCATGCCCCATGATGCGTCGGTGATGCGCCCCACGATCTCGCTGTTCATGAAGTTGCCTATGCGGACGAGCGTGGCGCCGACCGCTGCGGCGTAGACGATGCCGTCGCCCAGTTTGAGGAAGGGCATCTTGTGTTTCCGCGTGAACCATATCGCCGTGAGGAATAGACCGATGGTCGCCCCGTGGCTCGCGATGCCGCCTTTCCAGACCTTGATGATCTCGGCGGGGTTGCGCAGGTAGTAATCGGGCTCGTAGAAGAAGCAGTGCGCCAGCCGCGCCCCGACGATGACGCCGAGCACGCCCCACAGGAGGTAACTTTCGGCGATCTTCTCGGGGTACCCGTACCGTTCCAGTTGCTTGCGGAACAGCCAGTAGCCGATGAGAAGCGTGAGTCCGAACAAGATGCCGTAGTAGCGCAGTTGCAGGGGGCCGAGCGTGATGATCGTCGGGTCGATGTCCCAGACGAAAGCGGTACTCATGAGAACTCCTTTACGACAGTGGTTATGAGGGCATCACCGCAGAGGTTCGATGCTGAAGAAGAAGGTCGCGCTCACGGTCGCCTTGAGGACGCCCGCCGGTCGGGTCGCGCCGGGCGTTATCTTGTACCATGACTTGATGCCGATCTGGAAGTCGAGGTTCTTGATGGAATCTTGAAGTATCTTCATGCCGTTGTAGGTGTAGATGAGGTTCAATTCGCTGTCTTTGGTCATTGCGCTGTTGCCGAAGTCGCCGATCCAGTAGGGATTGGTGCCATCGGGGCCTTTCGCGGCGTCATCGTAAAAATCGGCCGGCTTCTTCTCCTCGCTGAAGTCGATGCCGGTGCATCGCATTGCGTCGCCGGTGCCGGAGCAGTCCTTGACCCTCTGGGAGAAAAGGGAGGCGCTCATCGATATCTTGGTGTCTCCGGCGGCGCCCGAGTCACCGAAGGAGACCCCGGTGAGCGGCTGGGTGATGGTCAACTTGAGTTCGTCGAGCGTCGCCGACTTGATCTTGTTGAGCAATGCCTTGTAGTCCTTGAGGTCTTGGTTCTCGGAAAGCGCTATCGGTTTCGGGGTGGTCTTGTGAGTGATGAGCAGATAGGGCTTTTCCCCCGTCTTACCGGGGCAGTAGGTGTCGAGATTCATGATCCCCATGTGGACATCCTCGGCGTCCGGATCGCTGAAGGTGAACTCGGTCTTGACCCCCTGAGCCTTATAGGTGACGAAGTCGCAGATGCTGAAGAGGAGCGTCTGGGTGTCGGTCTGGCTGTTGTTGTTGAGGGTCGCGGTGACCGTGACCGTGAGGGTGACCGTTTCTCCCGCGATGAGTTTAAGCATGTCGTCGAGCGAAAGGGTCGTATCGACCGAGATGTCAGACCCGGGAGGGAACGCCGAGGTATCGGCCTTGAGTCCCACGAGTCTCTGGGTCTGGTCGGTGATGGCGCCGTTGAGGTTGTTCATCGCCTCGGTGACGCTGATGGCGTATTCCTCCGGCTTGTCCTCGTCGAAGGGATAACTGACCGAGATATCGGTGCTGATGGCGTCACAGGCGAGCAAAAACAGCCCTGCCGTTCCCGCGATGAGCGCGCGCATGAGAACCTCCCGTTCAAAAGATGCCTTGCCTGACCACGCTATAGTACCCGAAAGAAGTCGAAAAGCAAGCAGGGGCATGCTCCTCAACAAAGAAAAAAGATTGATTTTCGGTCGATCATGAGTATCGTGCCCCTGTTTTATTGTCCTTAGGTACGAGGGAGAAGGCCATGTCCCGCAAGTGTGATGTGTGTGGCAAGAAGTCGATGTTCGGCCATAATGTGAGCCACGCGAATAACAAGACCCAGAAGATCCAGCAACCCAATGTGCAGAAGATAAAGGTCCGCGAGAACGATGGCACGGTCCATTCGATATCGGTCTGCACGCGGTGTCTTCGTTCCGGGAAGATCGTTAAGGCCTGACCTCTTCAAGGCCCTTCTTTTCTGATCATGCGCAAAGTTCACTTGCTCGGAGGTGGGGGCGGTGTATCCGTCTTTTCCTCCTTCGGTTCCTCTTTCGGGGCGTCCTTCGGGGTATCTGGCGCTTCCTGAGGTGCCGGGTCCGGCGCATCAGCCGGTCGGGGTGTCGCCTTGGCGCCGCCGTCGAACGCCCCCTCGTTCCGTATGATCGGCGTGAATTTGAGGTCGCCCGCCCGCTTGAACACATCGGGGCGTCCATCACGGTCGGTGTCCTTCTCGACCCGCTCCAGCACGCCGCCGGTGTATGATTCCCAGTAATCGACGCGACCGTCGCCGTCCTGATCCTCTTCGAGTTTGATGAGCACCCCCTTGTCATCGTAGTATTTCCACAGGTCGGTCTTTTCATCGAACTGGGAGTCTATCTCCTTTTTCACCACGATGCCGCCGAGGTAATGGTCGGTGGTCTCTATCTTTCCGTCGAAATCGAGATCGAGTTCCTCTTTGAGCACCGCGCCCGATTCGTCGTAGAACCTGTGGACATCGTGTTTCCCGTCGAGGTTGAGGTCGATGATCTTTATGAAGAGCTGTTCGTCGTCCTTTCCCTCGGCGTTCTTGACCTTCTTGTACACATTGACGATGTCGGCCTTTTTATCATTGTTGCGGTCGAGTTCGCGCGTCACATATTCCTTGGGGTCGAGTTTGAGCGCGCCGCCTTTGGCCGTTATGGTGATCTCCTTCTTTCCCCCGCTCATCGGGTCGGAGGAAGGGTCGCCGGTGTCCTTCTGACGCCCGGAATGGGAGGTCGAGGCACAGCCGACGAGGAGGACAAGGGTCCAGATGCCCTGTCGTGACAACATACTCATGTGAACCCCCTTATTCGCCATTATCCGCATGTTCATTCCTCCGGCTCCTCGGCGGAAAGCGACTCCTCCTTGCCACCGGGATAGTAGAAGTATCGGGTGGCGACGCCGGTCCGCTCCCGGTCCTTTCCCTTCGCCACGATCATGATCTTATTCGTTTTTTCCTTGAAGGTGAGGGGGACCGAGAAGTCCCGTTTGGTCTCGCCGTCACCCAGTCGATAGTAGAACACCTTGCGGTTGTTCTGATAGGCGAAGATGTCCTGCACCTCTTCGCCGGTAACGGTGAACGACAGGCGTCCGTTGGGGGCGGTGCTGGTCTGCGGGGAGCGATCGAGCGTCAGGACGGGCATCGCGATGTCATACCGTCGGTCGAGAGCCAGCGGTCCGATGCCGGCCGGGGGTGTCGAGGGCAGGTCCGAGGACCGGGCCCAATAGCCGTCCTGCAGCCGTATCGCCGCTTCGCCGCACCGCCCGGTGCTCCGTAGCGTAGCGGGGGAACGAAGCACGGCGATCGGCGCAGAGAGGCGGACATCCGGATACAGGGGGGTACCGGTCGCGAGAACGATCGGGCGGTCGCCGGTCTCCTCGTAACGGCAGGAAAGGTCCCGTTCGCCGAACGGTATCGAGAACCCGGCGGAATATTTGGTCTTGTAATCGTAGAGCGAAACGGCGAGGGCGATCCGGCTTTTGGCTGTGACGGCGCCTATCTTGAAGGAGAAGACCACCTCCTTTTCCTCGCCCGGCTTGAGTATCAGAGGTTCATTGCCCTTGCTGATGAAGAGTTCCGGACTGTTGTTGACATTTATCAGTTGGAGCCGGCCGTCGAGTATGGCTCCTTTACCGATGTTCTTGACCGATATAGATGCCGTTACCTGTTCGGACGATTCGAGGATGCCGTTCATGGCCCCGACCGATTCCTTGAGAAGCAGAGCGAAACGGACATCGGGCTGTTCCAGAGGTGATATCTCTATCTCCACCTTCTCGGTCTTCGCGACAGACCGGAAACTATCCACCGAGAGGTCGACACGGACCGGTTGGCGCCGCCACGGCATGTGTTCAGGCAGGGTGACCGGCACCTCCCGTTCGATGCTTTCCGAGAAGGAACCGAACGGT